>NZ_JAUBQD010000014.1:0-120931 GCF_036701085.1 Microcoleus sp. Pol7_A1 | reverse complement strand
ATATCTACCAAAATGGAATTATCGTGCAGTTCCGACTATTTAGCAGACGCTAATGTTATTAAATTTTCATTCCTAAGCAGAACTCCTAGAAGCCTCTCCTGGGATCACCGCTGCCGATTTAGTCAACGTTTTGGCTGACGCCGATGCCCATTCTGAAGAAATTGCGATCGCTTTGGGGGAACTGGCTCACGATCGATTACCGACTATCAACTACTTTAATGGCTATTGTTTGAGCAGGAGTTATAGCTGTATTGACTGGCGGTGCCAGAGTAAATTATGAGCTCAGCGAGTAATTTATCAGACTCCAGCGCTTTGTTATATTGCATCACCAGAATACTTAAATTTTTTGAGAATAGTATATAAGTCTTGTACAGAATCAACGCTATTAAGCTTGTCTGATGTGAGTATCTTTTTTATTACAGAACGTGCTATTTCAAGCAGAGTTTTATAATCTGCTTGACTAATATCTTTGTTGCCAGAGTGTACAATCTTCGATCTCAAGCCATACAATTTTTTTACGCTTGATTCGAGTTTTAATCTTTCATCGACTGAGCTGCCTAATATAAGAGCTATACTTTCAGAAATTTGATTCATAATTGAGGGAATAATAATGTCCCCTTCGTTATATGTAAAGATAATTTCTAGAGCGATGGCCGCCTTGATAAAAGCACTTTGTGGTGAGGGATCAGCCATTGATTGCCCGATCCATTCAACTGCCAACATAATTCTTTTTTGAAATTTATTAAGATTTTTCTTTGTAGTAAAACCCCAAACAGTGTGATATCCAGTATCCTCGTTTACCAAATATGGCTCATCAAGTCGTATCGGCTCTCTTGGACCATGCGTAGTCGATGAGTTTGACACTTCCCCCACAGACAATATGTAAGCTTTACGCTGACGCCAGCCTTGGTAGTTTAAAACGCCAACTTCAAAGTGATTTGTGGCGGAACCTATGACATATCTTAGGATAAGCTCGAATCGCTCAAAATGTTCGTCAGCAATTTCAATAGCTTTTTCAAAGTGTCTTGCTTCAGCCTTCCATTCAATTAAATATTCGGGATTGTCATTGCACCATATTGGAGGAAATGAATCTGTTTTTGAGTCAAAAATTGACTCAATAAACTCTTTTTGTGAAGCAAACTCGTATATTGTGTAACCGCCCAATATTAAGGGAGTTATGGGGCTGTTTAAAACTATTCCATGTATGTCTCGAAATACAGAAAATGTTTTTATACTTTCCGCCTTAAGCTTTTCCACAAACGATGATACATCCTCGTTTTTAGCTGGGCATTTTTTTGAAAAACACTCTCTAAAATGCTCTTTTAGCAGAGATTCATATTTGTTTAACGTATAGGTGCTTTTAATTTTCTCATCTAAATCAAATGCCCTTGATAGTGCGTCACGATATTGGATTATATTTTTTTTTGTTACGAAGTAGATAGGATTGCCCCCATCGTAAAAAACTGCAAAGGAGACATCTGTCCTCCCCAAAAAATTATCTGTTTCTGCCAATTCTATAATTTCATTTACAATTTCAAGAAGTTTCATGGCTTTCTTTCGCAATAAATATAACGTTCATGTTCAGCGGTTGCCCGTATCCTTAGCAAGGCCCTAGGTAAATAAGGTATTACCACCCTACAACCAAATTAGCAATAATTCCCAAACAAATAGTTTGGCAGTTTAACTAGATATTGACTTGCATATTCGACCCAAAAACCTATCTTTTCGTAAATTAACGCATCTTTTATTTCCTGTCAAGAGCAACTCAAAAAAAAATTAGGATTTGCCAGTATCTACCAGGTTACCGGGAAGTTCCTTGAGAACACAAACAAGTTTGCTCAAGTGTGAAAGCTAGTATTCGACAAAAATCTCTTTTCAATTTAAAAATTCCGGTTGCAAGTCAGTTATAATATTCGTTTATTTTATTCTATGATTTAAAAGAAGCTCTCGGTCAGTATGACATTTATCGTTACGTTTTAGAAGAAACAGCGCCGGATCGCAAACTTTACGTCGCAGTTAGTGCGATCGCATATAAAAGTTTCTTCACTCAAGATGTAATTCAATTAATTGTAAACAGACATCAACTTCCGCTAATTATCGTAAATACAGAAGTAGAGGAAATTGTGCAATGGATAAACTAATCGAGTATCCCCAATTAATCAAACGTATTTTGAGCGAGTATGTAGAATTGTGCCGCCATCCTCAACCAGACATCGAGACATTCTTGATTACCGACGAAGAAAACGGTCATTACATCTGGATGAATCTTGGCTGGGAAAAGGGCGATCGCATTACCGGTATCACTGTTTACGTTCGGATTCGCGATCGTAAATTCTGGATCGAGGAAAACTGGACAGAAGATGGGATTGCAACGGATTTGGTGCGTGCAGGAGTTCCCAAGGAAGATATCGTGTTGGCATTTCACGAGCCGGGAATGCGGCAATACACCAATTTTGCAGTAGCTTCTTAGCACTTCATGAAACTTTATTCAGATGTCATCTTGCTGTGCAACCTTCCAGAAGAAGGACTTTATGCCGGCGATATTGGTACGGTTGTAGAACAGCATCACCTTGAAGGACTAGAAACAAGTTATAGCGTTGAGTTCTTCGATCCGTTGGGAAACACTGTAGCAGTTGCGACGCTACCTGGAAGTTATTTGCGATCGCCCACAAGTGCAGATATACATACAGTTAGACTTGTTAACTGATATCATGTATAGAATTAGGGAAATCAACAAGCAAAATGATTCAATCCATACCGAAAATATCCATCAAACCTGGATACCGTCCCCAGTCGGATGATAAAACTCCTGAAGCTGATGCAATTGATTTTTACCTACTGCGGCAACTCACCAATTCCCAACGGTGGCAAATGGGGGCAAAATTAAATCGTTGGGCAAAAACTGTTAGCTTGCGCGGGATGAAAAAAGCTTGTCCCTCAACCTACAAAGAGCGATTTGCTCGATCGATATTAGGTAGCAAGTGGTTGCCAATTTTAACCCCCACCAGTGAGCCCTCTATGTGGACGCAAGACCCCAGCGAAATTGCTAGACTGTTGCACCCAATTTTTGAAACATTAGGTGTCTCTTATTATATTACAGGAGGCGTTGCCGCTTCTGTCTATGGCGACCCGAGAACAACACGCGATTTAGATTTAGTAATTGAATTGCTCCGGAACAATATTTTTCAATTAGTTGAAGCACTAGAAACGGCTGGTTTTTACTGCCCTCCGGGTTCGGTAGAAGATATTCAAGAGGGTAGAGGGATGGTGTTGAGCGTCACTCACATGACTTTAGTATTGAATGCTGATATTGTGCTGAATTCTAATACTGAATTCGATCGCTCAAAAATGGCAAGACGACGATTAGAAGCGCTTGACGAAGCTGGTGTAGAACAATTTTGGGTTGCTTCTCCTGAAGATATTGTGTTGGCAAAACTGCTCTGGCGGCAACAGTCTCAGTCTCAAAAACAATGGAATGATGTTTTGGGAATTCTGAAAGTCCAATCAGAGAATTTGGATCGGGGTTACTTAACAGAGTGGGCCCAACAATTGGGGTTGATTGATGATTTGAACCTAGCTTTTACTGAATCTGGGATTTGAGGCGATCGCAATTCGCGCAGTGCGATGGCAAAAAAGGTCGATCGATAGTAGAGAAAATAGTACAATGGATAAACTAACCGAGTATCCCAAACTAATCAAGCGTAGTTTGACTGAGTATGTAGAATTGTGCCGCCATCCTCAACCAGACATCGAGACCTTCTTGATTGTAGACGAGCAAAACGGTCATTAATTCTCCTATTCTTCAATCTAAAATCTAAAATCTAAAATCTAAAATCGATTGACTGTTTACCTTCGGATTCGCGATCGCAAATTCTGGATCTAGGAAGACTGGACAGAAGATGGGATTGCAACACATTTTGTGCGTGCAGGGGTTCCCAAGGAAGATATTGTGTTGGCATTTCACGAGCCGGGAATGCGGCAATACACAGATTTTGCAGCCGCTTCGTAGCGGTAATTTAACTTAACTCCAGCGGTTAAAAATTGACCGGGCAACCATCCTGAAATACCAGCAATTCTCCCGGTTGAATTTGCATCCACACTTCGTCATCAGTCAGCGGAAAAGTGGCAATAACAGCCACGCGATCGTCCTCATTTGTCAGTTCCCGGAAATCGACTGTTACATCTTCGTCGATCGAGTGCGCGCTAGCAAAAGGTGCTTGTCGCACAATATAATGCAGATTAGTAGAACAGTGTGCGAACAAGTGTTCTCCATCAGAAAGTAAATAATTAAAAATTCCGTACTCTGCCAAAGTTTTAGTGATTTCGTTCAGTACCGGGTAAATATCCGTCACACTAGGCTTATTTAGAGGGAAACTTTTTCGCAGCTTTTCTAATATCAAACAAAAAGCTTTTTCGCTGTCAGTTTTGCCAACAGGTTTGTAAACTCCGGCACATTCGGGATTAAAATTTTCGAGATTTCCATTGTGAGCGAACACCCAATAGCGCCCCCAAAGTTCCCGAATAAAAGGGTGGCAGTTTTCGAGAGCAATTTCGCCTTGGGTAGCTTTGCGGATGTGAGCAATGACGTTAGTTGAATGAATGGGATAGCGACGCACTACTTCAGCAACCGGAGAAGCAATCGCAGGTTTAGAGTCTATAAAAAGGCGACATCCCAAACCTTCAAAGAAAGCAATTCCCCAACCGTCTTGATGAACGTCTGTTCTGCCACCTCTTGCAGAAAAACCCTCAAAAGAAAAGCAAATATCTGTTGGAACATTGCAGTTCATTCCCAGTAATTGGCACATAGCTTTTAAATTTGTGGAGTTTGAATGGATGTCGCAGCTATTGGCAGCTACAGATTGGCGATGATAGTATTATAGTATTAACGGGTTTAAATGAGTTAAATATACTTAATATTTTTGCTTTGTCAACCGTAATGATACAGAACTTAAAAAAATTAGCGATCGCTAAAAAAATCGCTCGCGTTTCCCTCATAACGATGTTAATCGATAACTCGCTCGGCACTTTTTCCCGTGCAGACAGCGAGTATAAAGTGTTAGCCGATATCCGGGAAGGAATTGATAGCACTTTGATGATTTTGCAGCACCCTTTGAATATCAATAATAACCGTTCGGCTATTCAACTTATCAAAAATTATGGCTAGATTAGTTTGTTTAAATGCTATTATAACTGAATCCGGTGTTTATGAATGGTACTAAAAAAGGCGCTCGATGATTTATAAAAAGCTAAGCAAATGTGTATTTTTGCATCGATTACATCTGCACCCAACATCATTACTATTACTACTTAGTTATATGAGCAAGAGCGAGATATTTTGATTAAAATCAAAGACAATGGCACAGGAGTGTCTGAGTAAATAATATCGTAGATTTTTGACTCTTCATTAACTACAAAATCTGTTGGGAAAGGAACGGGAACCGGATTGTCAATCAGCCGTCACATAGTGAAAGAAACCGAGGGCGACAGTTTGACTTGTTCGTCGGTTTTGGGAGAAAAAACGGAATTTACGATCGCCCTTCATCTCGAATAGTGCGTGAAGCGTAGCTATCCCTTAGGGAATCGCCTTTTTTCTCACTTTTTTGGACAAATCTTAACAAAGTATAATAAAATGAAAAATCAAAAGTGCGATCGACAAATTTGGAAAATCCTTAGCAGCTTAATAGTAGGATTCGGATTGCAGGGATTATTGAGCGTTCCAGCATTAGCAGAAACGACAGATCCTGAAACAACAGCAAATAGTGCAAATTCCGAAGATCCAGTTAATGAATGGTATCAATTACCCGCACCGACAAATAATCTACCTGATAATTTAGATCGTAATCCCGATCGACAATCAGTCGAAAATTCTCACAATGTAGATGTAACTTCACCGATAAACCCCACATCGGAGCCGCCCGTACCTATGGCGAGTGAGATAGAAACTCACATATCCGAAGCCAGCGAAACGCAGCCTGCAGAAATACCTCCGTTAATTGAAGAAAATAAATTAGCAAATCCCCCATTAATTTACCCTACTGAAAACTCAATAGAACAAGTTACATCAGTTTCCCAACTCAGCGACGTACAGCCCACAGACTGGGCATTTCAAGCACTGCAATCCTTAGTAGAAAGATACGGCTGCATAGCTGGATACCCTGACGGAACCTATCGCGGAAACCGCGCCCTCACCCGCTATGAATTTGCATCCGGAGTCAATGCTTGTTTAGATAAAATACGCGAGTCTATCGCCAAACAAACCCAAAACCAAGTCAACCGAAATGACTTGATCAAAGTGCAAAAATTGCAAGAAGAATTTGCAGCAGAAATTGCCACACTGCGAGGTCGAACTGACATTTTAGAAGCGCGAGCTACCGAACTAGAAGCCAATCAATTTTCAACAACAACTAAGCTGTCGGGATTCACAATTTTTGGGATACAAGGGCGCACACCCAACCGTGCGGATCGCGCTCCCAGAGACGGTAAAAAAGATACCAAAGACCCCGGTACAAATGTCAACATTATCAACCTAAATCAATTCTACTTAACCACTCAATTTAGTCCTCGCAGTAACTTATTAATCGGTTTTTACAACCAGAACGGAAGCAATTCACCACAATTAACCGAAGACGTAAACCTTGCTTATAATTTAGCCGAAACTTCTGGATTAACGGTCAGCGACCTCAACTACCGCTTTCTGGTCGGCGACAAATTGGCAGTGTTTGCAGGGACAGCAGGAGTTAACATGGTTACCGGTTTTCGAGGGCCGAATCGGGTCGAAAGTGCAGCTTCCGGCCCCCTTTCTGCCTTCGCTCAAAGAAACCCTATTTTGAACACTGGTTTGGGTTTAGGCGGCATCGGCATTGACTGGCAATTTGCGAATCGAGCCAGTTTGCAAGCAGTTTATTCTACTAACATTCCCGGATTCTTTGTTAGTTCTAACGGGTCTGAAGGACACAATACATTGGGTGTACAACTAACTCTGACACCAGCCGATCCTGTCGATCTTACTGTGTATTATGTTAACGATTATTCGCCTAACGGTAATTTAATTAATTTGGCTGGCGATGGCCAGTTAACTGCTATCAATCCTAGCACAAATAAGTCAGCATCTCTGCAAACAAATGCAGTGGGAGCCAGTTTAAATTGGCGCCTTTCATCGCGAGTTTCTGTGGGAGGTTGGGCTGGTTATACTAATTCTCGCATTCCGGGTAAATCTGGTACAGTAGCAACTACAAATTATATGGTTTTTGTAAATTTTCCCGATTTGTTTAAATCAGGAAGTTTAGGAGGAATTTATATCGGGCAACCGCCTAAAATTGTCAGCAGCAATTTACCTACAGGCAATAACGTTCCTGATTTTTTAGATACGGGTTTAGGGCGATCGGGCGGGCAACCCGGAACGACTACTCATGTAGAGGTATTCTACCGCTGGCAGGTGAATGATAATATCAGCGTCACCCCTGGATTGATCTTGATTTTTCAACCCGGTCACACTCCCGATAGCGACCCGATCTCAGTTGGTGTATTGAGAACTTCATTTTCTTTTTAAGAGTGTAATGCTGTGGGGGGTTTTACTAGATCGATCGCGAATTGCAAACAATTTTGGTGAACCCGCCCCGGAGAAACGACCCCCAAGAAAATTTAATTTTGTGGAACCGAAACCCTGCCTGTTAAGCGAGAAAGGTGCTTTTCGGTCACCAGACAGTGATTAAAACCCCAGCGGGATGTCCTAAGATTTTTTCTCAGTAAAAACCCGCTACTTTTACTGAAACTTTACATTTGGTAGTAATTTACCCGTTTATATCTTTCTTTCTTACATACAAGTACGTAATTTTTAAGTTAAAAAAAATACGCATAAACACGCTTGAAATATAAGTTTTGCTCATTTAATCTATTATTAAGACGCAGTAATAACAGTTCTTTAGGTTTAGGTTTAGATCGATATGATTAAATCAACGGGCTATTTTAGGTTCCTAGGCTTTGCTGTAATTTATGCTATGACTGCCTATCCGTGTCAGGCACAAACGACTGTCAAATCGCAGATAAATGTAACTGAAACACAAAATATCACAAGTACCGAGTCAGCAGATGTTGCTAAAACTTCTGCGAGCGATATCGGGAAAAATCCTAATATTTCTAAATCGTTTACCGTCTCAGAATTGAATAGCACACTTCCTAACTCTCGTCCTCCTATAACAACTCCTCAAAATAAATCTGTACGCACAAATCCCTTAGGATGTCGATTTTTTGATACTCCTTCAATGCAGCAATAAATGTTTCTGCATCTCTTGATCAATAGAATATCATGGCTGAATAGAGGTCGATCGCTTCCTAGCATCATCCTCTATTTATTTGCGCGATCGCGAAACTTGCCAGGTACAGCCAATGCTAAAACAGACCGCAATTTTCAGACAACTTCCTTTATCAAATCAAGCAATCCCAAAATTATCCCTGCAAACCATCCCGATCGTTCCAATTGTCCTACAAATTTGCGCAGCCCTAGGTTTAACTGGATATTTATCATTCCCCAACGGACAAAAAGCCATTAACGATTTGGCAAATCGACTCAGTAACGAAGTTAGCGGAAGAATTACATCTCCATCGCACCAACAGCCAGCCAACTATTTGAGTTTCCACAGAGATTACCGCTGAAAATTGTGCGATCGTCCGCATTCAAGATAATGGGCCCGGTATAGCCGGAAATGTACTATCCAAGATATTCGATCCTTTTTTCACCACAAAACCTGTAGGCAAAGGAACAGGTTTAGGATTGTCTATAGCCGAGCGGATGATGCGAGATAAACATCAAAAATATCTGATTTGCACGTCTAAATCAGGAGAAGGGGCAGAATTTGCGATCGTATTTCCTAAGAAAATTAGATGCAGTTAAAAAGATTGATGAAATTAACTCTAGTTTAAATATTATCGGGGAAAATCTGAAAGTTGTTTGATATTCTTTAAAACTATTTGAGGCTTCCCTTTGTATTGTTCTACCTTCCCGCTGACATACACATATCCCCGTCCCAGACCCGCATAGCGCTTCTCGATCAGCCGCTTCAACGGAGCCATTTCATCAGTTTCAGCATCCGGTATCCACAAGTGTAATTTATGATAAACCGAACCTGCATAAATCAGAGCATTACCGTCGATCCATTTATTAATTCCCGCCTGCAAATCGCAGAAAATAGTAATAGATTTAGCTGTCTCAGAAGCCGCTAAGATTTTTGGGTAGTGCAACCTCACAGAAAGCGCTCCTGCGGTTGCTTCGGCAAACCGAAACTCTTCAACAATCGAGCTTCGCATCGACCACCAAGGCAGTAAATAACCATAGTTGCGAGAGGGAATTTTGGCATTGGTAATCGGATTCCAAATCATCAGATTGTAAGCTTTTGCCGCCGATTCTGCCTCAGTCATCTGTCGGTGATACAATCTGGATCGCCCGTATTTGACAAAGTAGGGACTCCAGCCTTCTGCAATCAGTTTAAGATTGTAATTTTCTCCATCTTTATGCACGTAACAGAGGAGACGCCCGTAGTTGTCGCGGTGTTTTTGTAGAGCCACTTCAACCGAATCGGCTGTATCAAATTCTATGTCAATTTTAGCAAGTCCACCATCTGCTGTCGCGAAGTATTTTTTAGCCATTTCCGAAGCTGCTTTCCCCGCTGCAGTTATAGGTTTGGAGCCTCCCGAATGACTTTCTTCTGTATCGACGCAAATCAGTCGCAGAGACTCGGTTTTGCCGTTGAGAGAAATTTTGATGCTGTCGCCATCAACTACTTTAGTTACTTGCAGGTTCGGAATTTTGGTTGCCATATTTTGAACCCTGTTGCACTCGAGATTTCATGCAGGTATCGGTTGAATTATACACGAGTTCGCTATCAATAGCAACTGTAATTTTTGTTGTTTGTATTAATATTTGTCAACTGTGGCGTATTTTATCAAGTCGGGGAAAAAATCCCGAAAATCAGATTCTAAGCGCTGATAGTTAGCTGTCAAATCTTCTATGCCGCTTGCCAAGTTATTTGTCCGCTTGATTCGGGCAGACATTCTTGTAAGAGTGAGCCCGATTTCGGCAATTTCCTGATAAGATGAAAGCAAGTCGCGGGCAATTATTGTTGGCAGTAACCGCTGGAGAGATTCAGGCAATATATCGCGATTGTCTTGCAGGACTTTATAGACATGGCGAGAAAAATCGGGAAGCGGAATTTCTGAATATTCCATCCAATTTTTAGCCAAGAAGTGGTCGTAAAACACGTCAATCAAAACTCCGGCAAACCTGCGTCTATCGGCGCAAACAAGGCTTTTACTCGATCGCACTATTGGGTGAGAGTCCGTGTAGCTATCTACTTTGCGGTGCAAATCGATGCCCTTTCTAATTTCCTCGGGATAAAGGTTGACGGCCGTTCCTTTGACAAAATCTCCTAAGAGGTTGCCAATCAGGGATTCTGGCGTGCCTTCTGATAAGAATAGATGAGCCAAATAATTCATTTCTACAGTAAAAATATCTAACATAGCATAAGGAGAAAGAGTAAGGTGCGCCCGGTCGTGCACCCTACTGCTATTAAGAACCTGCTCTTAAAGAAATCCCCCTACGAACCTCCCCGCAACTTATCCAAAACCGTCCGGTCTTCCAAAGTCGAAGTATCCCCAGAAACCTCTTGTCCCGCAGCTAAAGAACGCAGCAACCGGCGCATGATTTTGCCGCTGCGAGTTTTCGGCAAAGCATCAGTAAATCGAATTTCGCCGGGACGGGCGATCGCCCCAATTTCCTTAACAACGTGCTGCTTCAATTCCTTGGCCAATTCTTCGCTAGGCTGCTGCGAGTTGTCCAGCGTCACAAAAGCGACAATTTCCTCACCTTTAATCTCGTCGGGTTTGCCAACAACAGCAGCTTCCGCCACCGCTGGATGCGATACCAAAGCTGACTCAACTTCCATCGTGCCGAGTCGGTGTCCGGCCACATTAATTACATCGTCAACGCGGCCCATTACCCAGAAATAACCGTCTTTGTCCTTGTGCGCGCCGTCTCCTGCAAAGTACACAAATTCCCCATCTTTCGGCTGCAAATATTCCCAATAGGTGCGGCGAAAACGATCGGCATCGTTGTAAAGCGTCCGCATCATTCCCGGCCAAGGATGTTTTACCACTAAATAGCCGCCGCTTTCGTTAGTTACTGGTTCGCCATCTTGGTCAACAATATCGGCCACAATTCCGGGGAACGGTAGGGTTGCAGAACCGGGTTTTGTAGGAATTGCACCGGGCAAAGCGGTAATCATAATTCCCCCGGTTTCTGTTTGCCACCAAGTATCGACGATCGGACAATTCGAGTTGCCAATTACGCGCTGATACCACATCCAAGCTTCAGGATTGATCGGTTCGCCGACGGTTCCTAACAATCGTAAAGATGACAAATTGCGCGCATTCGGCAAGTGTTCGCCCATTTTCATGAATGTTCTGATCGCAGTGGGTGCGGTGTAGAAAACGGTGACGCCGTATTTTTCGATCACATCCCAAAAACAGCCTGGGTTGGACGCGCGGGGCGCACCTTCGTACATGATTGTGGTAGCGCCGTTGGAAAGCGGGCCGTAGATTATGTAACTGTGGCCTGTAATCCAGCCTACATCTGCGGTGCACCAGTAGACATCGGTATCGTGGAGGTCGAAGATCCACTTGGTTGTCATGTGGGTGTAAAGGTTGTAGCCACCTGTGGTGTGGACCACTCCTTTGGGTTTGCCGGTACTGCCCGAAGTGTAGAGTACGAACAGCATATCTTCGCTGTCCATCGGTTCGGCGGGGCAGTCGGCGGAGGCGTCTTTTTGCAAGTCGTGCCACCAAAGATCGCGCCCGGGTTCCATGTGCACTTGCTGTTTGGTACGCTGGACGACGATAACGTTGGTAACGCTTGGTGTGACGTTGTTGGCGAGGGCTTTGTCTACTTGTTCTTTGAGGCCGACGGCAGCATCTTTGCGGAAGCCACCGTCTGCGGTGATCACGAGTTTTGCTTCGCCGTCGTTTAGCCGATCGCGCAATGCTTCTGCACTAAAACCGCCAAAAACAACGCTGTGTACTGCACCGATTCTGGCGCAGGCTAGCATGGCGATCGCAGCTTCGGGAATCATGGGCATATAAATGCCAACGCGATCGCCTTTTTGGACTCCCAATTGTTTGATGACGTTCGCCATTTGGCAGACTTCGCGGTGGAGTTGCGCGTAGGTGAGGGTGCGGGAGTCTCCGGGTTCACCTTCCCAAATCAGGGCGGCTTTATTTTTGCGCCAAGTGGTTAAGTGGCGATCGAGACAATTGTAAGAAATGTTAATTTTGCCGTTGACAAACCATTTAGCAAAAGGCGGTTGCCAGTCGAGCACGGTATCCCAGTTTTGGAACCAGTGCAATTCTTGGGCGGCAAGTTCTGCCCAGAATGCTTGGGGGTCTGAAGAGGCTTTGTCGTAGAGAGCGCGGTACTCTTCTAAGCTTTTGATGTGAGCTTTTTCGGAGAATTCAGCGGGCGGCTGAAATAGCCGTTTTTCTTGCAGAATTGATTCGATGGTATCTTGTGACATTGCTTTTAACTTTAGCTTCGGTTAGTCTTTTTAACTATTGTTTGCATAAGTTGGGGCAAAAGTATGTTTATTTTCCTTAAGACTTTGGGGAATTTTGTAAATGTTGGGACTGTATTAGAAATTATGGTAGCCGTAAATGCTCAATTTTATCTTGGTACTCATCATCAAACGATCCTTGATAAATCAAAATCAGTTCGTCAATATTTTGACCAATACTCAGCTTGGAATTTAGAATGAAGATTCCTGGGATATGGCAATTTTGCTCTAGACGATCTGTTAAATGAACGGGCATAGAGCGACGGTTGTTGGTAGCAAGAATGAAATTGTGGATTTCGCACCAAATAAGAATTTCTGGATCGAGAGTGCCTTTGGAAGGTGCTGTTAGTTCTCCCACTGCTATAACAATATCGGGATTGCGCCTGCGAATTTTGTTGACATACGATCGACATTTTCATCAAAGAGATATTGGAGCGGCATCAGCCTTTCTCCTTGCATCTCTTTCTGCTCTCTGTTTGCGGATTTTTTCATATACTGGACGAAGATTGCGACGTTGTTCTTCTCGCATTTTATCGCCCCATTCCAACCATTCGGTTATGTACTGACCGACTGCTTCTTTGTTGTGCAGGTAGTACAAAATGGTCGCATAAACCTGTTCGATGGTGAGGGATGTATAAATGTTGGCAATTTCTTCGGGAGTTCGAGCGCGGACGGAATTTCTCAGTTCAATCCAGACTCAGTTGCTATCCTCGCAGAACGCTTAATGAGACAAAGACTGCGAACTTTATTAGACTCGGACACTTATTTCGCCTTCGAGGCAAATTTAGCGGCTCATAACTTTGCTCGATTATTGATAAACTGTAAAACTAAAGGCTACACAATCAACCTAATTTACTTCTGGCTGCAATCTCCAGAAATGGCAATTGAACGGGTGCAACCCTGGGTTGAAAGTAGCGGACTTTCTATTCCAGAAATCGAGATAATTTCTCTCATATTACTTTTCCGATAAATCCACCCTGGTTTTTTCAAATAAGCCCGTGAAGCGCAGCTATCCCGTAGGGCATCGCCCAACGTCAAACCGAAGTCATCAAATAACCAATAACCAATAACAAATAACCCAACTATTGTCAACAGTATTTTTTCGGAAATAACATTCAAGGTTAAATAAAAATTGCCAGCTAAGATTTGCGAATTATAGCACTTTGTTCAAAGTATTTGAAAATGCTAAGTTAATTAAAGATTTTATGAAGGTGACGCATAAGTCTTTACATTGTCGATCGCAATTTTGTTATTCTATTAGAAAGTTTCATTCGAGCGACTGAATTTTTGTACTCCAGTCCTACCCCTAAACAGAACGGCAGTTTCCACAATGAGAATTTTAGTCACAGGCGGTGCGGGTTTTCTCGGTTCCCACCTAATCGATCGCTTAATGGCCCAAGGACATGAGGTAGTCTGCCTGGATAATTTTTACACCGGTACTAAACGCAATATCCTCAAATGGCTGGATAACCCATACTTTGAGCTGATCCGCCACGACATCACGGAACCGATTCGGTTAGAAGTAGATCAGATTTACCATCTGGCTTGCCCCGCTTCGCCAATACACTATCAGTACAACCCTGTCAAGACAATTAAAACAAACGTCATCGGCACGATGAATATGTTGGGATTGGCCAAACGGGTAAAAGCAAGATTTTTTCTCGCTTCCACTTCCGAAGTGTACGGAGATCCTGACGTACATCCACAAACAGAAGATTATCGCGGCAACGTTAATTGTATCGGGATCAGATCGTGTTACGACGAAGGGAAGCGAGTAGCTGAAACCTTATCTTTTGATTACCACCGTCAAAATGGGGTAGACATTCGAGTTGTGCGAATCTTCAATACCTACGGCCCCCGGATGTTGGAAAATGACGGCAGAGTAGTGAGCAATTTTATTGCTCAAGCTTTGCGGAATCAACCGCTGACAGTATACGGCGACGGTTCCCAAACACGGAGTTTTTGCTACGTTTCTGATTTGGTGGAAGGATTTATTCGTTTGATGAATAGCGACCAAATCGGGCCGATGAATTTGGGGAATCCCGGCGAATACACTATTTTGGAACTTGCAGAAAAAATTCAAAATATGATTAATCCAGGGGCAGAAATTATCTTTAAACCGCTGCCGGAAGACGATCCAAAACAGCGACAACCCGATATTACTCGTGCTAAAACTTGGTTGGGCTGGGAGCCAACTGTGCCGCTGGATAAAGGTTTAGAGTTGACTGTGAAAGATTTTCGCGATCGCATTGAGGGAAACCAAAAGTAGAGACTGCGAGAGGGAGAGACTGGGAGAGGGGGAGGGAAAAAATCTTCCTTATTCCCAATTCCCGATTCCCAACTCCCGATTCCGAATTCCCGATTCCCAATTCCTACCTGATCTATTTACTAGCTTTGAGGAGATTTCTATGCAAGTTTGTGTTATCGGTACAGGATATGTTGGCTTAGTCACAGGCACTTGTTTGGCTCACATCGGCCACCACGTGATTTGCGTAGACAACAACGAAGAAAAAGTTAAATTAATGAAGTCTGGACAGTCGCCTATTTTTGAACCCGGACTGTCTGAATTAATGTCCTCTGCATCTGCGGCGGGCAATCTAGAATTTACTTCGGATTTAGCAGCAGGAGTCTCTCACGGGGATATTTTGTTTATTGCCGTGGGGACACCACCTTTGCCTACTGGGGAAAGCGATACTCGCTACGTGGAAGCGGTTGCTCGTGGAATTGGAGCTCACCTCGACGGCGATTACAAAGTCATTGTCAATAAATCTACGGTGCCGATAGGTTCCGGGGACTGGGTGCGGAGGATTGTCCTCGACGGTTTGGCGGAACGTCAAAAAGCTCAAACCAATGATGCGGCGGCTACGGGTGAGGAAGTAGCAGCAAAAAAAGGTGTGGTATTTGATGTGGTTAGCAACCCGGAGTTTTTGCGGGAGGGCTGTGCTGTTTTCGATACTTTTAATCCCGATCGCATTGTTCTCGGCAGCAACTCTCGGCGGGCTATGGATATGATGCTACAGTTATACCGGCCGATTGTCGATCGCAAGTTTGCAGAAAATCCGTCTTTGCCGGAGGTTCCTGTGGTGATGACTGATATCAGTTCAGCGGAGATGATTAAGTACGCAGCTAATGCTTTTTTGGCTACGAAGATTAGCTTTATTAATGAAGTTGCTAATATTTGCGATCGCGTCGGTGCAGATATTACCCAAATAGCGAAAGGTATCGGTTTAGATTCGCGGATTGGTGGCAAGTTTCTGCAAGCTGGCATTGGTTGGGGCGGTTCTTGTTTCCCGAAAGATGTCTCAGCTTTAGTTCACACTGCTGAGGATTACGGTTACGAGGCGCATTTGCTGAAAGCGGCAGTGGAAGTAAACGAACGCCAGCGGTTGATTGCTATTGAAAAGTTGCAGCACGTTTTGAAGATTCTCAAAGGTAAAACAGTCGGACTTTTGGGTTTGACTTTCAAGCCGGATACTGACGATTTGCGGGATGCTCCTTCGCTAAATTTAATCGAGAGTTTGAACCGATTGGGAGCGAAAGTTAAAGCTTACGATCCGATTGTTTCTCAAACTGGGATGCGTCACGGTTTGTCAGGAGTTTTGGTAGAAACTGACCCGGAAAGGTTGGCCGACGGTTGCGATGCTTTGGTGTTGGTGACAGACTGGGAACAGTTTCGCAATTTAGATTACGATAAGATGGCCAAGTTGATGAATCATCCGGTGATGATTGACGGCCGCAATTTCTTAGATAAGAAGGCTTTAGAAGCGGCTGGTTTCCAATATGTGGGAATTGGAAGGTAAAGAAGAGTTTTGATCGAAACCTCTATCCCGTAGGGTGCGCCGAAGCGCACCTTACAAACGAGCATTTCTACGCCGTAGGATGCGCCGAAAAACACCTTACATTTGCTGGCTACCAACAATTGCGGGTTGAGCCGCCCCGCGTGCTTTAAAAATTTTCCATCAATGTTTTTTCTTGAGCGTAAACATCTCGTAGCTGTTGCAGCGCTGAGGCAGAAATTACTGATTTCACTGTAGCGACTAATTTACCCCACTCAAGCAAACTGTCAACTGAAACAGCCGTTTTGAAGTTGTACGTATAGAATTTAGTCCAAAATTCTGGTGCTTGTGTCCGTTTCCAGCGTTTGTACCACGCGACAAAATCTTGAGCACAGGGCGGTTTTACTTCTAAGATTGGCGGAAAATCGGCGTAGCTGACAAATCGACTGAGGCCTTTGGCATGAACGTACACCACGTTGTGGCAGCATTCGATCCGGTATATCTGTTCGGGTGATATGTTGAACAGGAGCGCCACTGTTTCTTCGGTGACAAATCTCGATCGCGGATTGACGATCGACGATTTGTGAATAATTTTTGATGCGCCGATCGCTGACGCTCTTAACTGATTTTCTGATATCATTGTAGTTGCATCTGGTGGTGGTAGCTAAATCTATCTCTGCTAAGTGCGATCGACAGAAATTATCTGTCGGGATTAATTTTAACTGGCGATCGTCTTTAGTTTGCAGACCGGGGGCGATCGCTTTTTGATATATTATACTAAATCCAAAATTTTGTAAATAGTGAATATGAGCAAAGGCTTAGTCAGATTGCGGGTTCGAGAGTTGGCTGCCGAGAAGGGATGGACGCTCAAGGAGGTTGCGGAGCGATCGGGCGTGGGCTACAGTACCATTAGCAATTATGCCCGTTCTCAGGGTATGGCAATGGTTGATTTTGCAGCAGTCCACAAGCTGGCTCGCACCTTTGATGTGATGATTGAGGATTTCGTGGTAATCCTAGAAAAATAGTTGAACGTTTTACCTAAATTCAATGTTTTAGCGATCGACCAAAAGCAGATGCGAATAAATCCTTTAACCTACAATACTATTTCTAGAGATGCCATCACCGAGCCTCCGAAAGACTCCCCCAAACCATGCCCAAGCCAAAAAAGACCCCCGCCAAAACCTACACTGAAATCAACCTCAGCGATCCTCAATATTACTTCAACCGAGAACAAAGCTGGCTAGAATTCAACAACCGCGTGCTCCACGAAGCCCTCGACCCCCGCACGCCCCTCCTAGAAAGGCTCAAATTTCTCGCTATTTTTAGCTCCAACCTAGACGAATATTTTATGGTGCGCGTAGGCGCCCTCAAACAGCAAGTACACGCAAAAGTCAGCAAATTGACCTCCGACGGCAGCACGCCTCAACAACAGCTAGATGCCCTTAACAAGCGGCTTTTGCCGATGGTTTCTCAGCAACACGCCTATTTTGAGCAAACCCTGCGGCCGAAACTAGCAGCAAGCGAAATCTACATTCTCGACTACATTGACCTCAATCAAGAACAGCGCAATTACTTGCACCGCTACTTCAAAGAACAAGTATTTCCCGTACTCACTCCCCTAGCAGTTGACCCCAGCCACCCATTCCCCTACCTTTCCAATCTCAGCCTCAATTTAGCAGTAGTAGTCAGAGACCCCGACACGCGCGAAGAATTGTTTGCCCGCGTCAAAGTACCGCAGGTTTTGCCGAGGTTTTTGCCGCTGCCGGGGGATTTGCAGTGGCAGCAGAGGGGCAAATCTCCAGTTTGGACTGGCGTGCCCCTAGAACAGGTGATTGCCCACAATTTAGAAGCTTTGTTTCCGGGGATGGACGTGGAGGAATATCACCCGTTCCGCATTACTCGCAATTCCGATTTGACGGTGGAGGAAGATGAGGCGGAAGATTTGCTGCTGGCAATAGAACAGGAACTCCGCAAGCGCAGGTTTGGAGGTTCTGCGGTGCGGATGGAAATTCAAGCGACTATGCCGCCTGCGCTGCGAGATATGCTGATTGAGGAGCTGGATCTCGGCGAGCAAGATGTTTACGTCGTAGAGGGGCTGCTAGGCCTCAAGGATTTGATGTCTTTTGTGGGGCTGCCAGTGCCGGAACTGAAAGACCCGCCTTGGACTCCGGTTGTGCCGCCGCGCTTGCGGAACTTGGAATCGGCAAGGATTTTAGAGAAATCGATGTTGGATGCTGAGGATGGTCAGGATATTTTCACCGCCATCCGCCAGGGGGATTTGATGCTGCACCATCCCTATCACTCGTTTGCGGCGACGGTACAGCGGTTTATTACTGAGGCGGCGCACGATCGCTCCGTGTTAGCGATTAAGATGACTTTATACCGCACTTCTGGAGATTCGCCGATCGTCAGCGCCTTAATTCAAGCAGCGGAAAACGGCAAGCAGGTAGCCGTTTTAGTAGAGCTCAAAGCTAGGTTTGACGAAGAAAATAATATTAATTGGGCTCGCAAGTTAGAACAAGCTGGAGTCCACGTAGTTTACGGTTTGGTGGGACTCAAAACCCACACCAAAATTGTGATGGTAGTGCGTCGCGAGGATGGGTACATCCGCCGCTACGTCCACATCGGCACCGGCAATTACAATCCCAAAACAGCCGGACTGTATACCGATGTGGGTTTGTTGAGTTGTCGCGAGGATTTGGGATCTGATTTGACGGATTTGTTTAATTATTTGACTGGTTATTCGCGGCAGGTATCTTATCGCAAATTATTGGTGGCACCGGTCAATATGCGCGATCGATTTTTAGCTTTAATTCGGCGCGAGGTCGAATTCTGCCGCTTGCAGGCCGAAGGCGGCAACGGTAGCTGCGGCCGCATTGTCGCTAAAATGAACGCTTTAGTTGACCCTCAAATCATTGTTGCTTTGTACGAAGCTTCGCAAGCGGGAGTTAAAATTGATTTGATTATTCGGGGGATTTGCTGTTTGCGTCCCGGCGTTGAAGGTGTTAGCGAAAATATCCGAGTTATCAGTATTATCGGCCGCTTCTTAGAGCATTCTCGGATGTTTTATTTTTTCAACGGTGGCGACGAAGAGGTGTATATTGGTTCTGCTGACTGGATGCAGCGCAATCTCACAAGAAGGGTTGAGGCGATTGTTCAAGTGGAAGACCCGACAATTGCCAAGGAATTGCAAGAAATTTTGGGGGTAATGCTGGCTGACAACCGCCAAGCTTGGGATTTGCAGCCGGGAGGACACTACTCTCAGCGGCGGCCGCCTGCTAATTGCCCGGAAGTGAGCTCTCAGCAAATTTTGATGGATATGGTGATGAATTAGTCAGTTGTTATTAGTCAGCAGTCATTAGTCATCAGTCAAATTTGCAGTGAGCAGTTGTCGGTTCTTGTTAGCTATTAAGCTGTACTGCATTTAATTTTAACTTTTTGGGCTGGCTCTCCGGCCCACCACACAAGATTTTTAGTAACATAACTATCCAAATTAAATGCGGGACAACTAATGACCACTGACAACTACTGACTACTGACTAATCACTACTTAACTGTTAAAAGTCCGCTTGAATTCTTCTAAGAGATCGTCAATTTCTTCGATCGCCTGACTCACATCTATTCTCAGGGCTCCCAAGTCCGATCGATCTAACAGTCGCACGAGGGATTCCCGCTTGCTCTCGATCTCTGCTACGCGCTCTTTGATTGTTTGTGCATCCATGGTTTTTTGCCTTTGCTACTATTAACAAAAATATTTGACATTCCCCTCTGCGAACAGACGGAGATTCTTAATTCACCGACCTACCTTTTTGGGCAAATCCTTCACTTTTTTTATATGGGAAGTGATGAACCTGCTCTGGGTTTTTGAGTCTGTGTTATAGTTTGATTGTACATCAAAACCTCACCCAAACTTCAACCAAATTTTAGCGCAAAAAAGGCGGACGTTTGGTATCTGCGGGTTTATTTTTCATCATTCCAGCTAAAAATCGTTTCAGGGCCTTCTCCCGGTTTTTCATAAAAGCAGCCCAAAATCCCGGTTGATATTCATCCATTGTCTTGGCTAGGGCCCAGACATCGATCGCTAAGATATTATAAAGCCTTTCATCTTCGCGTTTGAGCGAGTTAATCTGCTCTAGAACCGACTTGTTTGCTCCAGCAGTTTGTTTGTCTTCGTCTTTAATCATGTCCGAAAAATGGTTGAAAGGGCAAGAGTGTCGATCGCGATCGCCACTCTGTATACTTTGATGATACTGCCGATCTCGATTGCCTTCTAAAACCAACGCCGCGCAATTAACACGGATATTTACCGATGGCGCGCCCGGGCGAGTCCGGCTGGATAAGCTTCTGAAGCTAGAGACAAGACTGTGGATGCACACCGTTCCCGCGCTCATAGATGCTAGCAGTTTTTGCAGGTCTTTTGGCAAAAAAACTAAATTTATTCAAGACTTTTTGACAGATAATAATTAAAGTATATTGTTGATTCCAGCTAACTACCTCACTAATATGTTACGTAAAATTTCTTTAGCAAACCTAGCCTTAGTTGTGGGCGGTATTATAGCAGCAGTCGGGTTCACAGCCTACTTCACAGACCAACCTACCCTGAACCTAGCCGGTTTTTTTTATGGAATTCCGCTGTTGCTGGGAGGTTTGGCGCTGAAAGCCGCCGAACTCGAACCGGTGGAATTCACCGAACCGACTTCTCCCGAAGTTCTTCTCCTGCGAGAAAGTCAGGCCACAGATACTCAAAACCAAGTCCGCAAAGATATCACCCGATTTCGCTACGGCCAACCCGCGCACTTAGATGATGCTTTGGAGCGTCTGGGCTTGGCCCCAACAGACGAGGAACGGCCTCTCCTGCAAGGGTTGCGGGAAGTTGATGTTGATGGTGCTTATGGGTTAATTTTAGAGTTTTATTCGCCGTTAATGCCGATCGACCTCTGGGAAGAAAAGCAAGACAAAATAGCTACTTTTTTTGGGCCTGGTTTGCGCGCACAAGTAAGTAAAAAGGCGGAGGACAAAATTGAATTGGCTCTAATTAAAAATACTCAAGCTTAAAGTAGTTTTAAGTTTGGAGTTCGTGAATTTTGAAGTCGCCAATTAATAATTAATCCCGCATCACGTCAGATACTGATTTTAGCGGCAGCTTGAAACCTGTCGCTACCAGCAAAAGCTCAATCCGCAATTGGGCGATCGCGCAAATTAGATTTTCTTTAATTACAATAGTGGTTGAGGACCGATCGGCAATTTTAAATCTGGAGAAGCACAAATGGTTTCGTCCCAAAGCAGGATAGGTATTATCGGCGCAGGAACATCAGGAGCTTATCTGGCAATTCTGCTGATTCAACAAGGGTTTCAAGTGGACTTGTTTGAAAAAGCCCCTTATCCGCGCACCGATGGCTGCGGTATCCTGATCGTACAAGCAGGTATGGAAGCGCTCGATCGCGGAAACCATGAAGTCACCCAAAAAATTATCAACTCAGGCGATCCGGTTAAATTATTCGAGTTTCGCAACCTGCGTGGCGGTGTCATCAATTCTGAACCCGTTACCTATGAAGAAAATGAACTCCCAGGAATGCTGGTACACCGCAAAGCTATTCTAGAAGCACTCCTCGACGAGTTACCCCCTGAGTGTATTCATTTTAATGCGGAAGTAGCATCGATCGCCCAAACCGAGCACAGTGCGATCGCCCACTTTAAAGATGGCAGTAAATGGGAAGGCGATCTTTTAATTGGTGCCGATGGAATCGTCTCCAAAGTTCGTCAGTATATAGTTCCAGGTGTTGAACTATTCTATTTAGGCGATATCGTCTGGCGAGGAATTGTCGAAGATAATAGCTTCTGTCCCGAAGGAAACTTTTTTGTTTACGTGCGCGGTAGGGGAATTTATGCCAACTTCTTTCACATTGGCGGAGGTCGCACCCATTGGGGTTTCTTTATTGAAAAAGAGCGCACAGAGTCCGAAGTAGGAAAACTACAACCTAATAATATTACCATTCCTCCCCAAGAACTAGCAAAACTCCCAGATGATCCGCGAAAAGTGATTGAGTCAACCCCTTTAGAAAACATTGTCTGTCGTTTTTCCTATGACATTGACCCCTTACCAAAAATCTATGATGGTCGTGTTATCTTAATTGGAGATGCGGCCCACGCGAAAAGTTCCACACGCGCTAGAGGTATGACTTCCGGTTGGGAAGATGGTCTGTCTTTAGCACAACATCTCAGAGATAGTGCTAATATTGCTGAAGCGCTGGAAAATTTTCAAGCCGAAAGATTACCTATCGTGCACGAATATCAACGCACTAGCCGCGAAATGAGTTTGAAAATAGGTCGCCGTTAGAAATAGAGAATAGAGCAATCCCCATGTCGGCAAATATACCTTCCTCTCCTGATTTAGACAAAGTTCCTGAAATTTTTACCCGTCATCTTGGTACGTGGAAAGGCGAGTATATTAAGACTGATACTCGCGGACATTTTACTCGCAGCTTTTTTGGTAGTTTTAGCATCTCGATTGAGGGAAGTCACTACCGACAAGTTAATAATTATGAATACTCAGACGGTTCTCGCCTCCAGCTAAATTTTCAAGGGGAATTTGAAAATCGGATTCTGAAATTGTTTTCTAGCAGTTATTCTGATTTTTCGGCAATTGCGTGGGATGCGGGCCAGGAGGTTATTTGCTTTCGGGCAACTAAAACTCAGGATGACGCACTGATTACTTTTGTGGAAACAATGACTTTACTCGCCGAAAATCACCGAGTTCGCAGCACTCAAGCCTTTAAAAATGGTATTTTTGATGGCATCTCATTTATTGAGGAAATGCGTGTATAACTAAGCCCGCATAAAAAAATACCCAGATTCCCGGCTTTTTTAAAAAGTCGGGAATCTAACATATCTCGCGTTTTCAAGAACTAATTAATCAGCCTTAGCAAACAAGCGAGAACGAGTAATAAAACGCTCTCCATCCGGCCCTTCCAGGGAAAAATCGCTGCCTCCGGGTCCCGATCCCACATCTATAATTAACTGCGTGTGCTGCCAATTTTTGTATTGCTGCGCTGCAATATAAAACGGACAACCGCCTATTTCGCCGAGTAATACGTCACCATCACCGATTATCAATTCCCCGTTGGGAAAGCACATGGGGGAACTACCGTCGCAGCAGCCGCCGGATTGGTGAAACATCAATTCTCCGTGTTGAGTTTTGAGATGGCTAATTAATTTTAAAGCAGCTTCTGTTGCGGTGACTTTTGCGATCGTTCCCATAGCAGTCTCTTTGTGTAGCAATTTTATTTCGTTTTTGAATGAGCTTTTTTTAAAATGAACCGCAGAGGGCGCAGAGAAGGAGAGGAAAGAGAGAAAGAAGGAGTTCACGAATTATTGAAGTTTGTCCTTCTTCCTTTTTCCTTCCCAATGACTAAAACCTTAGAAAAAGCCTAAAGCTTTGGGGCTGTAACTTACCAACAAATTCTTGGTTTGCTGGTAGTGATCCAACATCATTTTGTGATTTTCGCGACCGATTCCCGATGATTTGTAGCCGCCGAATGCTGCGTGGGCCGGATAGAGGTGATAGCAGTTTGTCCACACGCGGCCGGCTTGAACGGCGCGGCCCATGCGGTAGGCGGTGTTGATGTCGCGAGTCCAAACTCCGGCACCTAAACCGTAGAGAGTATCGTTGGCAATTTCTAATGCTTCCGCTTCGTCTTTGAAGGTAGTGACTGCTAATACTGGGCCGAAGATTTCTTCTTGGAAAATTCGCATTTTGTTGTTTCCTTTGAAGACTGTCGGCTGGAAATAATAGCCGTCTTGCAAGTCCCCGGATAAGATATTTCTTTCGCCACCAATGAGACATTCTGCGCCTTCGGCGTGACCGATTTTGACGTATTCGGCGATTTTTTCCATCTGGTTGATGGAGACTTGCGCGCCGAGGGCGGTTGTCGGATCTAAGGGGTTGTCTTGTTTGATTTGGCGGATGCGATCGATCGCCCTTTCCATGAATCGATCGTAGATTGACTCCTGAATTAAGGCGCGGGAGGGACAGGTGCACACTTCGCCTTGATTGAACGCAAACATGACTAATCCTTCGACTGCTTTGTCGAGAAATTCGTCGTCTTGGGCGCAGACATCTTCAAAGAAAATGTTGGGGGATTTGCCGCCTAGTTCTAGGGTGACGGGGATGACATTTTGGGAGGCGTATTGCATGATTAGCCTGCCGGTGGTTGTTTCGCCGGTGAAGGCGACTTTGGCAATCCGGGGACTGGTGGCGAGGGTTTTGCCGATTTCGGCGCCGGGCCCGTTAATGACGTTGATTACGCCGTCTGGTACTAAGTCGGCGATGATTTCCATCAATACCAAGATTGACGCGGGGGTGGGGCCTGCTGGTTTGAGGACGACGCAGTTGCCGGCGGCGAGGGCTGGGGCGAGTTTCCAGGCTGCCATTAATATCGGGAAGTTCCACGGGATGATTTGTCCGATGACGCCTAGGGGTTCGTGGAAGTGGTAGGCGACGGTGGTTCCGTCGAGTTCGCCGATCGAGCCTTCTTGAGCTCGGATGCAGCTTGCGAAGTAGCGGAAATGGTCGATCGCCAGCGGTATGTCTGCGAGGCGGGTTTCGCGAATTGGTTTACCGTTTTCCCAGGTTTCGGCGATGGCGAGGCGATCGAGGTTTTCTTCGATGCGATCGGCAATTTTGTGTAAAACCCGCGCCCTATCGGCTGGGGAAGTCTTGCCCCACTTGTCTTTCGCAGCGTGGGCGGCATCCAGTGCCAATTCTACATCTTCGGCGCTCGATCGGGGGATTTGACAAATTGATTTTCCTGTAATTGGAGAAAGGTTTTCCGAGTATTTCCCTTTCACCGGCGGCACCCACTTGCCGCCGATAAAGTTGTCGTAGCGAGTTTGAAAAATCGACTGACTGCCGGATTGAACAGGTGCTGCTACTACCATTTTATTACCTGATTTAAATTGGTTTTCGCGGACGCTTGAAATCTCTTGAATATCAACTATCGTTTATTCTCTGGCAATTTTGTTCTTTAATATACAAAATTTTACATTTTTCAAATATTTGAAATCAACGTTGTTTCTACGTTTCGGGGTCGGACGGGTGGTTAATAAGATTTTTTTTATTAACCGCAGAGTACGCAGAGTAAGAGAATAACGAGAGCATAAAAATAGCTTTTTACTAATTATTTAAATATGCTAATATATAGATATAAACTTGGCAACTTCTCAAAAGTACCAATCAAATGCCTGCCTTAAATACCGTTGTTTTTTCTTCCGATATTGAACCGGGGTCAAAGCATTTAGACGCTGCTAAAATCCGCTGGTTTCAACGCCGGCTGAAGGCTTGGGGAAAGCGCAATTGTCGCGATTTTCCTTGGCGGCGTACCTGCGACCCCTACGCGATTTTAGTGGCTGAGTTCCTGCTGCAAAAAACTACTGCCGCTACAGTGGCTCCGATTTATCAAGAATTTGTCGATCGATATCCGACTCTCTCCGATCTAGCGGCCGCGCCTGCGGAGGAAGTTGCTAGCTTGTTGCAGCCTTTGGGTCTTTTTTTTCGGGCGCAAAAGCTGCGGGAATCGGTGCTGGTTATCCTAGAAAATTATCAGGGAAATGTTCCCCGCACGGAAGCTCAGTTGCTGGAACTTCCCGGAGTTGGCAAGTACATTGCGAGATCGGTTTGCGCTAATGCTTTCGGACAGCCAAAAGCGGTGCTCGATACGAATGTTGCTCGGATTTTGCAGCGTTTTTTTGGGATTGACGGCGGTAAAATAAAATCGCGATCGCCCGAACTTTGGGAAGCTGCAGAACGAGTCGCTCCCAAACAGCAAGTCGGGCCGTGGAATCTAGGAATGCTGGACTTTGGGGCGGCAGTTTGCACTGCAAGAAACCCCCGCTGCGGCGAGTGTCCGCTGCAACAGCAGTGCGAGTACAACAAAATGAGCAGCGAAATCAATTCTCTGCTCGTTGCCGAACTCAGTTGACAAATTTTGTGCAGTCATTTTAGGGGCGGGTTCACAACAATTTCTGACTCAAACCAACAATCTCAAAAACCCGCCCCCACCCAACGGTAAATACTATTAATTAACTGTGACGCAGCGGAAGTTCTATCCGAAATCTAGTACCTTTACCAGGTTCCGAAAAACACTTCAACTCTCCTTTGTGCTTCTCTACAATTATCCGATAGCTGACAGCAAGTCCCGATTCGACGGTTTGTTCCGCAGGTTGTGCCACCAAAAAGGTATCAGAAATTTGCGCTGTGATATCTTTGCTGATTGCCATGTCGTTATCCGCAATCTCAATACAAATCCGCTGAGCATCGACCACCTCAGTGCTAATCAAAATCACAGGTTTAAATTTGATTGATTCCAACTCTTCCAAGTCTTGAGCCGACTCTTCTAAAGCATCGATCGCGTGATTGATAATATTCAGAAAAGCTTGATTGAGCAGACCTGCATAACACTCAATCTGTGGCAAATTGCCGAATTGTTTCATCACCTTGATGTCTCGCCTTCCCTCGCGAGCCGGCAAGCGGTGCTGCAACAACAACAGAGTATTTTCTAAACCGTCGGAAACATCGAATAACTGCCAGCCCGATCGATCGCTGCGGGAAAAATCCTGTAGCGACAAGATTATTTGGCGGATGCGATCGCTCCCGGTACGCATGGAACTCACAATTTTTAATAAATCGTCTAGAACGAAGTCCACATCCATATCTTGCTGTTTTTGCAGAATTTCCGCTCCGGGAGTAACTAGCTCTTTTTGATACAATCGCAGCAGTTCAATTAAATCGGTAGCGTAGCTTTGAACGTGAGTGAGATTGCTGTAAATAAAAGTAATGGGGTTGTTAATTTCGTGGGCGATACCAGATACCAATTCGCCTAAAGTAGACATTTTTTCACTTTGCAGCATTGGATCGCGCGACAGTTGCAATTCTTGCTGCGCGAGTTCCAACTGCGCCCTCAACTCGCGCGATCGCTTAGACGCGCGCACCCGCCCCAAAAATTCCTGCTTAACTATCGGTTTAAACAGAAAATCGTCAAAGGGCGCGTCCAATTCTGGGAGTTCTTCAAAGCGATCGGCTGTTGTCAGCAGAATAAAATAGGCTGTAGCCAATTGACGATCGGCTTTCACCAGCCGGCACACCTCCAAAAAGTTGATTTGAGGCGAAGTCCCGTCGCAAATTATCACATCCGGCAAAAATTCCCTCGCCAAGTCTAAACCCTCATTACCGTCGGGAGCGACTCTCACCTCATGTTCCTCCCTCCCCAGCAACTCTTGCACGACTTCAACAGTCACAGCATCCGCGACGATCGCCAGAATCTTTGGCATACTTCTACCAGCTCCATAAATTACTTTTTAGGATACAACCGCCAGAATTGCGGTGACATATTTAAAATTCCAAAAGAGTTCAATTCCACCAAAAAACAGCCCATCCCTACTCCCTCAAAACCAAAAATAGCCCATACCATTTTAGATTTTATATTTTAGAGTAAAAAATTGGGAATGACTTACTGTATAATAGTTGGGAGCTTGCCTAAAGTTGCATATTTTTTGGGGACTGCTATCACGAGAAGCTATAATTTTAGACGGGTAATGCAAAAATGCAAATTTTCTCCTTCGTAATTAATGTTACATCAGAGCTTTCGGCCGAAAGACTGCTGAGGGCTATCGCAGATACTTTCTCAAATTGCGCCAGGAAACAATAAAAAACTTTAAAATCAATTAATAGTACCGTCAAATTCACCTTCTAGGTCAGCGCCTGGGAATGCCAATTACCAACACCACCTCAACTTTGATTCAAGCCGAAACACTAGAACTATTAGAATGGCCGCGCCTGTGTCAGCACTTGGCTACCTTCGCGGCCACCAAACTCGGCGTCGCCGCCGCCCTCGACCTCGAAATCCCGGCAACGATAGCTCAAACAGCAGAACTCCTAGCCCAAACTCAGGAAACTTATCAGTTAGAGAGCCGCGCTGGCGGTGCTTTGAGTTTTGAAGGAATCCAAGACATCGGCACTTCCCTGCAGCGAGCCGAACTCCAAGGTTTGCTCAGCGGCGAAGAATTGCTGGCAATTGCTACTACCCTCGCCGGAGCAAGGCAATTGCGCCGGATAATTGACTCTCAGGCCGATGTGCCGACGCTCAAAGAACTGGCAGCCCAATTGCGGACTTATCCCGAACTAGAGCAAGAAATCCACCGCTGTATAGACGATCGCGCTCAAGTAGCAGACAGAGCAACTCCTAAATTAGCAGGAATTAGAGTTCAAATGCGGCAGTTGCGCGATCGCATTTATCAAATATTGCAGGGCATTTTGCAGCGCCAATCCAACGCCGTACAAGAACAGCTAATTACCCAAAGAAGCGGACGCTTTGTCATTCCCGTCAAAGCTCCCCAAAAAGATGCCATACCGGGCATCGTTCACGACTCCTCGGCCAGCGGCGCGACACTGTACGTTGAACCCCACAGCACAGTCAATCTTAACAACCAAATGCGGCAGTTGCTCAGGCAAGAACAAGCCGAAGAAGAAGCAGTCCGCCGCGCCCTCACGAAGCAAGTCGCAGCAGTAAAACCCGATTTAGACAGATTGGTGGTTGTAGTTACAACTTTAGATTTAGCGGCAGCTAAAGCGCGTTACAGTTATTGGCTGCAAGCAAATCCGCCGAAATTTATCGAATTGGGAGAGCCAGAATTAGCACCAAAAAATCCCGAGAAAGAAGATGAGGAAAAAGAAGATGAGGAAAACTCAGAAAACAGTCAATTATTAATTCGCAACCTGCGATCGCAAATTACCCTGCGCCAGTTGCGCCATCCTTTATTAGTTTGGCAGCAACAGCACGAGCAAGGCTTTCCAGTCGTGCCGGTCGATTTAACGATCGGGCCGCACATCCGCGTCGTCGCCATCACAGGCCCCAACACCGGCGGCAAAACTGTCACCCTCAAAACCTTGGGATTGGCAGCTTTAATGGCGAAAGCAGGAATGTTTGTTGCCGCCCGCGAACCCGTAGAATTGCCTTGGTTCGACAATATTTTGGCTGATATTGGTGACGAACAATCTTTGCAGCAAAGTTTGTCTACTTTCTCCGGCCACATCCGCCGCATCAGCCGCATTTTAGAAGTTTTACAAAATAAATCGCAGGCTGAAGGGGAAGAAAATTCAAACCTTCCAATTACCAATTCCCAACAGCAAGACGAAGAAGTCACAGATACACAGAACACTGTTTCTGCTCTCCCAATCCTCAAACCTAAATTACAAATTCCCCAACCCCAAATCCCAATTACCCATTCCCAATTCCCAATTCCCAAATCTTTAGTTTTGTTAGACGAAGTAGGAGCGGGGACAGACCCCTCAGAAGGCAGTGCATTGGCGATCGCCCTGTTGCAATACCTCGCCCAACATTCCCTATTAACAGTTGCAACTACCCACTTTGGCGAACTCAAAGCCCTCAAATATCAAGACTCCCGCTTTGAAAATGCCTCAGTAGAATTTGACGACAATTCCATGCAGCCAACCTATCGCTTGCTGTGGGGAATTCCCGGACGTTCCAACGCCCTCACCATTGCCAAAAGACTCGGTTTGCTAGCATCCATAGTCGATGAAGCTCAAACCTATGTGGGGGGAGCCTCTCAAGATGTTAATCAAGTGATTGCTGGACTCGAAGCACAGCGCCGGAAACAGGAAACCAAGGCCAGAGAAGCAACTCAACTGCTACACCAAACCGAAAAACTGCACAGAGAAGTTTCTCAAAAAGCAGCCGCTTTGCAAGAGCGGGAGCGAGAACTAAAAATAGCTCAGGAAGTGGCAGTAAATGAGGCGATAGGATCGGCAAAATCAGAAATTGCTCAAATCATTCGTCGCTTGCAGTCGGGCAACCAGACGGCTCAAAATGCCCAACAAGCGACAGATACTTTAAATCAAATTTCTGAAAAACACCTGCCCTCTCGGCAACAACCGGCTAAACCCAAACCGAGTTTTATGCCGAAAGTGGGCGATCGCATCCGCATTCCCAGCTTGGGCCAAACCGCCGAAGTCCTCAGCGGCCCCGATGCTAACGAAGAGTTGAGCGTTCGATTTGGGATTATGAAAATGACTGTCAAACTGGGAGAAATTGAATCCCTCGACGGTCAAAAACCGGAAACTAAAGCTCAATTAGCCAAGGCGGCCGCCCAAGCACAAGCACTCGCTACGGCTAAAGCCAAGCAAGCAGCGTCGGAACCGGCAAAACCCAATCCCGAAATTGCCATTCGCACTGCTAATAATACGATCGACCTACGGGGTGCGAGAGTTTCAGATGCAGAAATCGAAATAGACAGAGCTCTTTCCAAGGCCGTGGAATACGGAGTGCTGTGGATAATTCACGGCAAAGGTACCGGACAGTTGCGGCGCGGGGTTCACGAGTTCCTCGCTTCTCACCCGCAGGTTTCCCGCTTTGAGCTCGCCAGTCAAAAAGAAGGAGGTGCAGGTGTGACGATCGCTTATTTACATTGATTTGTGGCATCCTGTGGCGTAGCATGGTTAGGGGTGAAAATCTATGGGTTTTGCTGATTGCGATCGATCTAACTTGAAACGGCAACTTTTAACCCGCAACTCCGTCCAGCAGTTAGGATGGCCGGAATCAAAGCAACGAGCTATGGAGAAAAATTAACAGATGTGCTGTTGCCGACAGGCCGCAAAGCTTTCATCACTGCATACTGTTTGATATCCTGCCTCAACCTGTCTTAATTTCCCGTGCTGAAGCCATGCGCTCGACCGTAAAGTCCTCCGCTCCCACAAACGAAACGGGCCCATCTCCCAACTGGGAAGAATTGACCCAAAAAGCACCAGAACCTACCCAGTTGGACAACATTAAAGCCCAACTGGATTTAGTGCTGTTAGCCCTAGAAGCACTGGCAGAAATTGGCTCAGAGGCGATGCTCAAGGTAGCAGCCGAACTGAATTTAGAGCCAATGGTAGCCGATCGGGTAGCTCTGTGGCGACTGCGCCAATCTAACCCGCTGCGGAAAGGCCAGGGAGGGCGAAAAAAACTCGATGTGGAGGAAGCTCGATCGCTCGTTTTGATAAGCTGTCATTTGGCAAAACAGCACCAAGCTTTAATCCGCCGCGCTGTTGCTTTGCTCGAACAAATGGCAGAGCAAAACCGCGAACCTCACACCATCGCTTTGCTGGGAGATTATATTGACAGGTTCAGCAACACTTATGGCTCGCGCATGGAAGATGCAGAAAATTTATCGGCCCGAGAGTTGACTGATTTGGCTCTCAAACTCCTGATCGATTTGCTGTTTTACAGCAGTCCCGGCGGTCACCGCCGCCTCTGGCTGGCTCTTCTAGACCGTGCTAAGAATTAAACAACGGTCAGCAGTCAACGGTCAACAGTCAACAGTCAACAGTCAACGGTCAACAGTCAACGGTCAACAGTCAACAGACTTTCTGCTATGGTTCTCAAACGGTACACGCCCCCCACTTGCACGCTGGAAATTACAGCCAAAAGTTCGCCTCTATCTCGCTGGGCGGGCCAACCGGTGTTTAAATCTTTAAGTTTCGAGCTGCGGCTCGACGACCCCAGGCTGCCAGATACCCAACACGTTACCCTCAGGGGCGATCGAATTCAACTCGAAACCCTCCACGAAGCTGTCAGCAACTACGTCCAAAACTTGCTGGGCGAATCCCGCGATTGGGAAAGCAACCTTAACTCTCAAACAGACCGTATCCCTGCAGACCCAGACTCGCCAGAAGTCGCGCATAATGCCGTTATATTCGATCGAGCCGTCAACACTTCCGAACTAGCAACTTCCAACCCCTACTCTCTCCCAACTTCCTACCTTCCGGTTCCCCCCCGCTTAGAACCCCGCGGCTTGCTCGCCCACAACTTATTTTTAGGATCTTTGAGCGCCGCAGAATCCGGGCCGGTAGTTCCCTTGAGCACCCTGCAACTGTTTGACTTGGCCACAGCACTAGATGACAGCGCCGCCGAAGTGATGGCGCTTCCCAACCTCAACCGCGAGTCCCGACGGCCGCTGTCCTCACCCTGGCTCAAAGTGGCAGCAATGATGGTCGCCAGCGCGGGTTTGACGACAGGAATTATCAAAATGCTCGATCGGGCCGCCACCTCCCCGCAAACAGCCACAGCCCCCGCCGCCGCCCCCGATCCAAGAAACCCCCAGCTAGCTGCCGGCGTCTCCCCCAGTCCAGTTCCCGCCCTACCGACACCCCCAGCACCAAAACCCGCAGCCACAAACGCTTTACCGCCCCTGCCGCCCCCGCCCGTCAACACCGCTGCCTCCCCCAGCCCCAGCTTGCCTCCCATCGCCCTCGCCCCAACTCCCCCCACCAACAGACCCAGCCCCATCCAGCAGCCACCCCTGCTATTTCCCCCCAACGGCAGCGCACCCAGCGCCCCACAGAGCGCCCCAGCTTTCCCTCAAGGGCAAACAATCACTATTCCCGCCCCCGAAGAACCGCCCCAGGGCGGCCCCCAAGCACCAGCACCAGTACCCTACCTGCTGCCCCCCCTGCCACCGAGACTAGCTCCCGCCGTACCGCCCCCCCTGCCGCCCTCCCTGTCTGCTTCCCGAATTCCCGTTCCCCCGCCGCAAACCTTCCCCCGTCCCATCGAGCCGATTGTCCCCCCCGCCAGTACCGAACTCCCACCTCTTGAGGACGCTCAACCAACCGCCGAGTCCGAGGATAACAACCAGGTGGCGGCGAGCAAAAAAAACCACACTTTATTTGATACAATTCCTCAGGTTTCAGAAGCTAGAACTTACTTTGAGGAACGCTGGAAGCCTCCAGAAGGAATGGAACAAACTTTGGAATACAGCGTGCTGATCGATGAAAATGGGTCTGTTCAAAGTATTGTGCCGATGGGAAAAGCAGCAGCAGATTATATCGAGCAAATTAATATGCCATTAGTCGGCGAGCCCTTTGTTTCTGCCGTTTCCAATGGAAAAATCCCTAAAATTCGAGTGGTTTTGAGGCCAAACGGTCGAGTACAAACCTTTTTGGAAGAGAGTAATTAAACGCTATCAAACACATTGTCCAGATGGGAAATCTAGGTTAATTGCCAATGTTATACAAGTTCAAAAAAAATCAATTTTTAACGGCGGCAGCAGCAGCCAGCCTGTTGACCGTTGCTCCAGTTTGTGCTGCCAATATCTCTTTACCCGTGCCGGCAGAGTCACCAGTCAACAACAGTTTAGTTCAAAATACGGGAGCAAACGAATATTTCCAACAAGGGTTAAATTTTGCCGCCCAACAAAACAGAGCAAGTGCAGAAGCAGCATTTCGCAGAGTAATTCAAATAGACCCCAATTTTGCCGAAGCTTACGCTAACTTGGGCAGCATTCTAGCCAATCAAAACAAATTAACAGAAGCGCTTCCCAATTTTGAAACTGCAATTCGACTCAAACCTAACGTCCCAGAATTTTATTATATGCTCGGGCAAGTCTTGTACGCACAAAATAAAAGGGCAGAGGCAGTAGAGTCGGTAAAAAAAGCTAGGGATTTATTTAGAAACCAAGGCAAAACTCAAGAAGCAAATACACTCGACCTAGTTATCAAGGACATCAGCAAGTAACCCCATTTTAGATTTTAGTATCGTAGGGTGCGCACCGCACCCTAATTTGTAGCCTTTTCACAAAAGAATGCAACTCTAGGGAATCTCCCAACCTTTATGGAACCTGTCATCCCCAGTTCTTCAATTCTTTAATCTATCATCTAAAATGGTATCACGGCTTCTCATAAAAATCGGGTTGTGCAGTTGCTTTCAATTCTCTTTTTTTCTATCCCACACTTCTCCAATCCAATAAAAAACTGCAATCCCGCAAAAACTATATAAAAAATCTTCAATACTAGCAGTACGATTTGGTAAAATCGCTTGCAGCATTTCTTCCGCAGCAGTGAACACAGTAAAAATTGCGGGTCCAAAAGGAATTGAATAATTAAACAAATTAATATTTTTTTTTCCAGTCGCTCTATGGCACAAAAAAGATGCTATTCCGTACAAAACAAAGTGGCCGAGTTTGTCATAAGGCGGATGAGCGAGAGGAAAGTTGACTAATTTCCCCGTATCTGCTAAAAGCATGATACTGAGAAGAATTAAAAAGTACAAAAAACCAGCAACAATCCAGAATTTTTTTGATAAGTTCATCTTGTTTTTGGCGATACCGACTAGACACAAACCAAGTCCGCGCTACGCGAAAATAATATTAAATCTGGTTAATTACGTATTGTATTTGTAGGCGTCTGCCTACCCGTAGCTGCGAGTTAAATTTAATTTGTTTTCACTGTCAAAACTTGCGGTGGCGACGCATCGGGCGGATAAATAAAATCCACTTCTACAAGTCGCTTTTCTCCCGATTTCATCTCTAACTTTACCAAAGGTTCCCCCTGCTGTCCCCGCCGCTGCACTAAATGCACGTAGCGAGTTTGAGGCACTTTACTGTCATCAGTATACCGCACTCTGACCGTCCCCCTAAAAAAAGTTTGAGGTGCCGGAGGTTCTAAAAAACTGAGTCCTCCTGAAGTTAATTTGTCTGTCTTAATTGGAGTTTGAATCGCGACAGTTACAGTTTGATTTTTGCTGGTAAAATTGTACAGCGGCAAGCTGAGACTGTATTGAATTCCGTAATTGCCGTGGGCGCGGTATGCTGTATCTGGGTAGCGGACTAGCATCCTCGCACTTTGCACTTGATTTGTACCCAGCATTCCGCGCGGGAGGCTGCTTAATGGGTAAGAAAATGCTGTTCCGGGTTGGGGAATTGCTAGGTTTGATGTGGCGGGGTTGTCTGAGAGAAGTGCTCGCCATTCTGAACCTAATGCTACACCGGCAACTCGACCGTAAATTACTTGACCTTCGGTGATTTCTGGCGGTGTGGGAGTTCGATCGCGCGGCCCGGCTATATTACCATTGTCTAATAAGTTTTGCCATTCTGCTAAGTTGGGCGATCGCTCGTTCCCCTGTTCGTCAACTCGGGCAAACATCGCCAGACTGGCAACATAGACTATACCATCGCTGCGCAACCGCATCAAGGTCGATCGACCTTGATGCGGCGGTACCAATCCCCGCACCGGTATCGGATGATTCATCAACAATTGGCTTCTTCCCGGTGGAATAATTAACCCAGGCCCAAAGTCAGACTGTCTCCTTCCTCTGAGAATATCATTCACAGCGCGACTTCCCGGCCCCGCGTAAATATTGCTGTTTGAATTATCGACTTGCGGCGGCAATTCAATAAAAGGTGCATCGGGTTGACTGAGATAACTCGCAGCTTGCAATATATCTAATTTTACTGGTTTATTGCCCGGATTGTAAACAATTACTCCTTGATACAATGTTCGCAAATCTTCCGGGGAAGGTGCGCGGGCTATGTGGTGGGCAAATATGTCGAAACGTCCTTGAAACGCAAAGTTTAAATGTGCCGCCGGGAATCTTTTACCATCCGGGGGAAATGTCGAAAGCAAAATTCCTTTTTGCAGCACTACTTCAGGACTGTTGCTGTTAAATACTGGTATGTTGTCTAACTGTCCGGGGAGAGGTCGCACTTCTTGGATTTGGACGATTTCTTGAGGTGCGAGAGGGGTTTGGGCTAAGGGGATAATTGATAGAATTGGCAGCATTTTTTGATGTTTTGCATTTGGTAGATGAGATTTTTTTTGTTAACCGCAGAGGGCGCAGAGGGGGCAGAGAAAGAGAGGGAAGAGAAGAGGAGGTAAATTTTCGCGTCACGCCGGGTTTGGTACGAAGATTTTGCGTACCAGTCCTAGCAGACATTGTGATTTTTACCGCGCCCACTGTTGTAATATGTAATTGTAAAACTTTGCGGTATCTACTTGATCCATTGCGTGAATTTTTCGCCCTTCATTTTTAATTTTTTTGCGTCCTTGGCTGATGCCTTCAGTCACAATTTCAGTTTCCCATTCTCGCAGTTGGTAAAATTCTGGATGCGCTAAATAAGCAGTTGCCAAAATGTCCCAAAAATAGTAATCTTGAGATATTGCTAGGGCATAACACTGTCCTGCTAAGTCGGAAATGGGATACTGGCGCTGTTTTGCTAAGAGATTGGAAAATTCTACAGTTAGCGGTACATTATTTGTGATGTCTAAAGGACACATGACAACGGGAATTTGGGTTTGCCAAATTCTCTCGATTGCTATGGGGTCCCAGTAAGCATTCCATTCTGCCGACATATCTTGTCCGGGTTCCATATCTTTGCTAACATTGCCGATAACATTGAGTGCGCCTCCCATCCAGACAATTTCTTGAATTTTGCTTTCAATTTCTGGCGCAATATCTAAAGCTTGCGCTACTGTTGTTAACGGCCCCGTTACCATTAATGTGACTGGTGCGGCTGCATCTTGCAAAACTCGCACCATAAAGTTTTGTCCGGGTTCTGATATTAACGGCGTGTCAATGGTTCCTTTTTCATTTAGAATGGGAAGTCGATCGACTGCAAAGGAATCTCGCCTAAATAACACCGGAAATGGATTGAGTCCCCGCACCGTACTCGCCGCTACCGGAACCTCTGAACGCCCCATCAAATCGAGGATTTTGCGCGTTGCACTCACCGCCGGTTGAATGTAGCAGTCCGCAGGAGTTACAATTACTCCCAGAGTTTCGACTTCCTCCATTGTCATCAGCAACACGACAGAGAGATAGTCGTCAACTGCACCGTCCTGATCCATGAGTACGAGTTTTTTGGACATTTTGTTTCCCGGTGACTGAATTAGTGTAAAGTACAAATATAAATTTATTTGTTCGAGAAACACAACTGCCTCAACTATATGAATACAGTATCACCTTACGGCTCTTGGAAATCACCTATTTCTTCCGATTTAATTGTTTCTGGAACTGTCGGACTCGGACAAATTGCTATTGACGGCGATGATATTTATTGGGTTGAGGGAAGGCCTTCGGAAGCGGGAAGAAGCGTCCTCGTGCGGCGCACTCCCGACGGTACAATCAACGACGTGACACCGCATCCTTTTAATGTTCGCACTCGCGTTAACGAATACGGCGGCGCTTCCTTCGCAGTTGCTGGCGGCGTTGTCTATTTTTCTCATTTTGCCGACCAACGTATTTATTCTCAAGCATTAGATTCTCGACCCGAACCTCTGACACCTGCTGCTAATTCTCGCTATGCAGATGCGATAGTTGACAAGCAACGAAATCGCCTGATTTGCGTGCGCGAAGACCATGCAGGTGAGGGGGAACCTGTCAATACTATTGTTAGCATTAATTTAGATAACGGCGCAGATATTCAAATCTTAACTCAGGGCAATGACTTTTATGCTTCCCCTCGTTTAAGTCCAGACGGTTCTCTACTTTCCTGGATTTGTTGGAACCATCCAAATATGCCGTGGGATGGCACAGAATTGTGGGTAGCAGAAATTAATTCTGATGGTTATTTAGGTGAAAAATACTTAGTTGCTGGCGGGGTTGATGAGTCGATTTTTCAACCGGAATGGTCGCCCGATGGAGTTTTGTATTTTGTTTCTGACAAGTCGAACTGGTGGAATTTCTATAGAACCGTCAATCCCCGCTTGCCGAGGGAACAGAAAGAGGTCGAACCTCTGTGCGAAATGGCGGCTGAATTCGGACTTCCCCAGTGGGTTTTTGGAATGTCTACTTATGCCGTTGTCTCGGAAAGCAAAATTATTTGCACCTACACTCAGGAAGGCAAGTGGTATTTAGCTAGTCTCGATTTAACGACTAAGCATTTGACAAATATTGAGACGCCTTACACGGATATTTCGTCGGTCAAAGCGCAGGGACAAATAGTTGTTTTTCTGGCAGGTTCGCCGACTGAATCTACTGCTATTGTACAACTGAATTTAGCAACAAGTCAACTAGAAATATTGCGCAAATCGAGCAACTTAAGCATCGATGCGGGTTATTTATCTGTACCGGAACCTATCGAGTTTCCTACGGAAAACAATTTGACTGCTTTCGGTTTCTTCTATCCCCCGAAAAATCAAGATTTCGCAGCACCTGCGGGTGAAAAGCCGCCGCTTGTCGTCAAAAGTCACGGAGGCCCAACTGCTGCTACTTCTAGCAGCATGAATTTGAAAATTCAATATTGGACGAGTCGCGGTTTTGCCGTACTCGATGTTAATTACGGCGGCAGCACTGGTTACGGCCGAGAATACAGAAAAAGACTGCAAGATAGTTGGGGAATTGTCGATGTTGACGACTGCGCTAACGGTGCTAAATATTTAGCTCAAAAGGGTTTAGTTGATGGCGAAAGAATGGCGATCGCCGGAGGCAGTGCAGGGGGGTACACTACTCTGTGCGCTCTTACTTTCCGCGATGTGTTTAAGGCCGGTGCGAGCTATTATGGAGTGAGCGATTTGGAAGCTTTGGCAGGGGATACTCACAAATTTGAAGCGCGCTATTTGGATGGATTAATCGGGCCTTATCCAGAAAGAAAAGATTTGTATGTAGCTCGTTCGCCCATTCATTCCGCCGAACGTTTATCTTGTCCCGTTATCTTCTTTCAAGGATTAGAAGATAAAGTGGTTCCGCCCAATCAAGCGGAAATGATGGTAGAGATATTGAAAGCTAAAGGTTTGCCGGTTGCTTATGTTGCTTATGAAGGGGAACATCACGGTTTTCGCCGCGCTGAAAATATCAAAAGAACTCTTGACGGCGAATTCTATTTCTATTCCCGGGTGTTTAAGTTTGAGCTAGCTGAACCTGTGGAGGAAGTGCAGATTTACAATCTTTAGAAAAAATTAAGGTTGCAGTTGCTCTGTTTGTGCTGAGACGCAACTGCAATCTATAGCATAATTTGCAAATATTGAATGTGATATCGTTCACTAATTTGGTTGTTTATTCTCACACTTTTTTGCTGTTTATTGTCACAGGTTTGAAGACAATACACTGACAAAATCTTAGAGTGCGATCGCCTTTTGTTACCGCAAAAATGCCCGAGCACGATCGCCGAGTGAGAAAGTCAATTACTATGCAAACTCCTGTCCACCTGATTCCATGTGCTTTGGCCGAGCTGTTTGCCGAAGTGAATCATAATGGCTACATTACTCTAGCCGATAGGTACGGTTTGATGGCGGCTATTTTTGACGAAAATTTGACTGAGGAAGACAAACGCTCGATCGATCGGCTCCTGCGCTCTGTGTGCCGGGGAAGGATAAAATTAGTTAACGAATTGTCTACGATCAGGTAAGTGCCGAGAATTTTTATTGACGGTAATATTAAAAATATTAACAATCAACAAACTCCTAATTGTCTCGTAATTAGGACTTCGACGCAGCAAACTATTTTTAATTTTTCATCGACTTAGGACTAAGGCAAAAAAAGGTTTGGTACGCGAATTATAGCGGTAGGCTGCGCAGTGCGCACCTTACCGCTATAAAAGTTTTGCGTAAGCGCTCAACAAGTTTAATGTGCAGACATAGCTGTAGCAAACTGCAACTTGCTCAAACTTTCTTCAGGCTGAACATCCATCTGATAGCTGAGTGCCGAAGGAATTCCGAGCACGCTGCACGGAAAATTATTGCCTAGTTCCCTAACCAGCGAGTGGTTGCCCGAATCGCAGCCCAAGAACAGTAAATTTGCAGATTCTAATTCAACCACATTTCTCAGTTCTGTAGCAACCCGCCCGATGCGCAAATGAGCTTTGAATAAACCGCGCCATTCCTCAGCCAAACAGCGGGCTTCCCACAGCAACCTATCTGCTACCTCGTACTCATTATTTTGGCCAAAAACGGCTTGGAAATAATGCGGATCGAGCCAAGTGTTTCCAGGGAATACTGATGGGATTTCCGTTGGAGATAAAGCGATCGCAGGCGCTGCACAATTAAGGGCGAATGTTTCCTCTAAATCCGACACTTTCGGGTTGGCAGCTAAGGCATTTCCCACAGCAAAATTGCCAGTATCTTCGCTGTAGCTGTTGGCCGCTTCGTCGATCACGTAGACGACTTGAACCGTGACTTCTTGAGTTGTTACTAAACGAGTTTGATGCGCAATCCAAAGGGTAATGTCCAGAGCAATTTGACTTTTAGGAGAACTGTTGTAACCGACAATAAAATTGATTGTTTTTGCCGAATTTATAGATTGTGATTTTTTAGGAATGGCTATTTGTGGCTCAGGCAGCAACACCATTTCTTCTGCTAAATTTTGGTATCTCAATGCACTTTCAAAACGCGCTAAAATTGTTTTGAGATTCACAGGCTTGACCTCTTTTAAGTGAATTGTTTTATCTGTCCGTCGGGCGTTATTCGTCTTGGGTAAAGTAGCGATCGAGAAAATTCAAAGCATAGTTGCGGAGTTCGTAATACTCCTGGGATTCCCGCAACTCTTGGCGATCGCGCGGGCGCGCAAACGGCACTGACAAAATTTCACCTATCGTCGCAGCCGGGCCGTTTGTCATCAGCACAATGCGATCGGACATATAGATAGCTTCATCCACATCATGAGTAATCATCATTGCAGCTTGTCTGTGATTTTCCCAGATATCCAGCACCTGTTTCTGCAACTTGCCGCGAGTTAGAGCATCCAGCGCTCCAAACGGTTCGTCCATTAATAACATTTTCGGTCTAATCGCCAAAGCTCGCGCAATCCCAACCCGCTGTTTCATGCCTCCTGAAATTTCGTCTGGATATTTATCGGCTGCTGCTGTTAAGTTTACCATTGCTAAATGTTCGTTGACAAGACTAATCTTCTCGGGACGGTTGAGACTTTGCAAAACTTCATCAACTGCCAGGCGAATATTTTCCCGCACCGTCAGCCAAGGCAGCAATCCGTAGTGCTGAAATACCATCATGCGATCGGCTCCCGGTTTGCGAATTTCTTTTCCTTCCAGTGTCACCATTCCGTCGCTCTGTTTTTCCAAACCGGCCACTATTTTTAGCAGCGTTGATTTGCCGCAACCAGAGTGACCGATTACCGAAATATATTCGTTTTCTCCAATACTTAAATTGATATTTTCCAAAACGCTAAATTCGCTACCGTCAGCATTTTTATACGACTTGAACAAGTTGTTAATTTCCAGAAATTCCGGCTGCTTCTTGACTTGGCTGCTAGCTTCCATAGAAGTAGAAAAGTATTGAGTCACGGTATTCTCCTAAAAAGTAGTAAAGTGTTAATGTGATTTCCGAACGGTTGCGCAAGCGGTAAGGCGCGCCCCCTCGCAGAGGTTCTGCGTTCAGGAATGTAGAAATTAAGACTGAAAAAAAGACTGAGGGCGGTTGGCTCGAATTTCAAAACTATTCAAATAACCCACCGGATCGCTAGGATCGAATGCCTTTTTATCAATGAAAAGTTCTGCAGGTTCCACTTGGTAATCCTCCTTCGGACAATCGATCCCCATTTCGGCAACAATCTTGCGGTAAAGGTCGGTTCTCCAAGCTTTTTTAGCTGATTCCTCAGCATTTTTTGGCACTTCTTTAATCTGTCCCCAGCGAGCGGCTTGAGTCATCAACCACAGACTCTGAGACTGCCACATAAATGTTGAATGATTTCCCGGTATTTGAGGCAAATTCTTAGGGATGTCATAGAAAATAGTTGCATCTTCCGATTGTAGGGTGCGGTCTTTTCCGTCAAACCCTCCATAGTTGTAGTCGCCAACTATTGCGGGTCGCGTAAATTTGTCGATCGCCCCTTTTTTCGGTTTCGCCCCCGTAAACGATCGCTCAGTCAGCAGCGCCGATATTTCATTGCGATTTTCCGGGTTGCTGCAATACTGACAAGCTTCCACCATTGCCTTAACCAGCGAGTAATAAGTCTTCGGATTTTCATCAATGAATGATTCCATTACTCCCAAAAGGCGATCTGGATGTCCCAGCCAAACTTCCTTGCCTTGCACGAAGGTAAAACCCACTCCCAAATTGCCTTGAATTGCCCGCGTATTCCAAGGTTCCGCCACCATGTAAGCCTGCATCGCGCCAATCCTGATATTAGTTACCATCTGCGGCGGCGGCACAATAATTACCCGAAATTCTTTGAACGGATCGACACCGGCAGCCGCCGATATGTAGCGGACAAAGTATTCGTAAATCGCAGAACTCAGAACCACTGCCCAAACCCTGTTTTCCGGTGACTGACTGTCAAAAAAGGCTCGAAATTGTTTGCCAAATTCTTCCAAATTGCCGTTGTATTCGTGCCACGGGCGCAAACCGAAATCCCACATAGCTTTGTTCATCGTCATGGCGTTGCCGTGGCGGTGAATTGTCATTGCTGCGCACAGGGGTGCGTGGCGCGCTCCTTCGGCGCCAATTCGAGCGTTTGTGACGGCGCCGGATACGACTGGCGAGGCGTCGAGGCGGCCGAAGATTACGCCGTCGCGGGAGGTTGCCCAGCTTGCTTCGCGGTTGAGTTGGACGTTTAAACCGTATTTGCGGAAAAAGCCTTTTTTCCAGGCGATCGCAAATGGTGCACAATCGTTAACCGGCACGTATCCTACTGTTAAATTGGGTTTTTCTAAGGTTCGGGAATCGACAACCGGCTTTACGGCTTCGGCTTCTTCAGTGAGTCCTTTTGCCGATCGATCCGCGCTAATTGCACAACCAGATAAAGCCATTCCCGCCGCCGCCGCTCCCATTCCTTGCAAAAACTCTCGGCGCTTCCATTCATTGGAAAACTTGTCACTCATACAATTTTAGATTTTAGATTTTAGATTTTAGATTTGAAGTTGTAGTTGTAGGGTGCGTCGCCACCAACCATCACAAACAAAAATCGACCATTGATGAGCGACGCACCTTACAGTTGACAGTTGATAGTTAACTGTTCGCTGCTGACTAATGACTGATGACTAATGACTGATGACTAATGATTAATGACCGATCGATGCGTTACCAATTCCTGAACTTTGTCAACAGCAGCGTCGAGCAACAGTCCAGTTAAACCAATTACAAACACCGCTAAAAATACCGAACTCAGGTTCAATCGGCTCCACTCATCCCAGACAAAAAAGCCAATTCCCACACCGCCTGTCAGCATTTCCACCGCCACAATTACCAGCCAAGCAATCCCCAAACTAATCCGCAAACCTGTAAAAATGTATGGCAAACTCGCCGGCCAAATTATCTTGGTAATCCGCCTCCAGCGCGGCATTTCCAAGACTCGCGCCACATCCAGATAATCCTGGGAAACGCTAGAAACTCCCAAAGCTGTGTTGATAATTGTCGGCCACAAAGACGTGATAAATATGACAAAAATTGCCGACGGCTCTGCTAAATTAAAAATCGATAAAGCTATGGGCAGCCAAGCTAGCGGCGACACCGGTTTGAAGATTTGAATCAGCGGATTGAGCGCCATCATTGCCGGTTTCGACATCCCGATCAGAAATCCCACGGGAATCGCAACTGCTGCACCCAGGAAAAATCCCACCAACACCCTGCGCAAACTCGCTAGCAGCAGCCAGCCAATGCCTAAATCTCCAGGCCCGCGCTGATAAAATGGATGGAATATGTAATCTAAATTAGCTATTAACGCCTGATACGGAGTGGGAATCAAATCGCTGTTGAAGCTGGCAATAATCCACCACACACCAAGAATTCCCAAAAAACCCGCAGCAGGTAACAAAACAGCATCTCGGATGACAACGGGTTTTACACGCTTCCACGTTGCAACTCCTGCAAGTGCGATCGCAGATAAATTAAGCTGTACGAACATTTTAATCTCCTTCAGAGTCAGGGCAGGTACAAGAATCTTGAACAATACCAACCTGAGACACTGACGAAGCCAAACAATCTTTTTCAGAACATTTGGCTTTTCAGTCTCTTCTCAATGCCTGCGAAGTTAGCTGACGGGCTAGGACTGAGAGATGTCCTTCTCTAGAGATTTCAAAATCAAAAATTACACTCAAATTTGGCAATTTTTAACTTTGCTTGATAATTCTGTAGAGATTCGCCCCGAAAATTGGTTCCTCCGCTCCAGGCACACGCTTGGTTCGATCGCGCACTGCTGGATTAGGCTTGACTTTTTAAGCCAATTTATTAAACTTAAGCTAGCACGAGCGTATAATTCTGTCAATACGTCTTTAGGAGTAGCTATTTGCGGCGAAGCTAAAATGTTGAGTGAAAATTAAAAAAGTTAATTATTAAACTAACCTAGAGATATAAAATGCGATAGCTCACTTGATTTATATCTAAGAGCCATGATTGATTTTAGCCAAGCGCTACAAGATAAAATTGATATAATTACCGAAAACTGGATCGAAGCTGTTCGGGGTGACGAGGAAATCGAAACCGCCAAGCAACTCACCTACGATTCCGTGCGCGACAGCCTTCCCATCGTACTGCAAGCGATCGTAACTATCCTGTCCCAATCAGAAGACAGCGACATTCCGACAGTCGTAGAAGAAAGTTTAGAACACGGGAATGTCAGGGCAAAACAAGGCTACGATGCCGAAGAAATTGCGCGGGAATACCGCTTGCTGCGGAGGGTAATTTTCGAGGCTATAGAGCCAGCATTACTAAAAGGCTCAGCCGCTGAAGTGAACCGAGCTTATCGCTTAATTGACAATGTGCTCGACGAAGCAATTGCTATATGTTTCAAAACCTATACCCAGGCAAGATTCCAAGAACTACAGGATTTGCAAAACCAATTGCAGCTTACAAATCAAGAGCTGACTCGCTTGCTTCGCGCCAGTCAAGAGAATGTATCTCACTTAGCTCACGAATTGAAAACCCCCCTCACCTCTATTATTGGCTACTCAGAATTGTTTTTGCGCCAAAGAAACAATCCTAGAGTTAAAGATTCTGTTCCCAATTTGGCACATATTGATAAAGTCCTCAACAACGGCAGACGGTTACTTAGATTAATTAACGATACTCTCGAAATCTCGCGGTACGACGCGGGACGCATAAAATTGCAGCTAACTGCCACAAATGTGCGATCGGCGATCGTCACTGTTGTCGAAATAATCGAGCCTTTGGCTAAAGCAAAAAATTTAGAGATCGCCGTTGAGTGCGATCCGGTTCTGGATCAAGTTATGACAGATTACTTGCGCTTGCAGCAAATTGTCACCAACTTGGTGAGCAACGCCATTCGCTACACCCAAGCTGGTACTATTACCATAAAAACCGAATTATTGTCAGACAAACATTGGAGTATCTCCATCACCGATACAGGAATTGGCATTGCTTCAGAAGACTGCGATCGGATTTTTACGCCCTATTTTCGGGCCGACAACTCCCTGGCTTCTGGGATGCCGGACAGTACCGGCTTAGGGCTAGCAATTGTCGCTCGATTAGTCAACCTCTTGCAAGGTAAAATCGAATTAGTTTCTGAAGTAGGAGTTGGCTCTTCCTTCACTGTAATTTTTCCCTTAGAATTGGAGGGAGTTGAGATTCAGGAATAACTTCAACCTCTATATTTAGACTGCAACCTAAGCACCTTACCTATTCTTTAGTTCTCTAGCAACAAAAGCAATGACTAATAACTAATGACTAATGACCGAAAGCATCCAGGATACAAGCCCCCGGATTCATCCGTCCAAAAATAAAAAACCTGTATCCGATGAAACTTGCCCCCCGAATTTATCCGTGGGGTCAATGCTTCAATCTAAAATCTAAAATCTAAAATCTAAAATCGATTGACTTCTTCAAATTAGAAACCGAATAGTTACATAAACAGCCGCAGCCACCAATTGCAACGCCATCACAGGAAGCCCGTAACGCAGAAAAGTTTGAAAAGAAATTCGCCGCCCGTACTGTTCAGAAATTCCTGCCGCCACTATATTAGAAGAAGCTCCTACCAAAGTGCCATTTCCGCCTAAAGTTGCCCCGTACATCATCGCGTAAAACAAGGGCAGCACAGCAGGTGGAAACTGCCCTGCAAAATCCGGTGCCAACACCTCGGCAGGTGCGAGCCCGACATTGACAACATACTGTTTTAGCAGCGGCACCATCGCCACTACCAGCGGAATATTTGGCACAACGCTCGACATCAAACCCACAAAAAATAACAAAGCTAGGGAACAAACAAAAATATTTTTACCTAAAATTACTGCTAATATTCCAGACATATTGGCGATGACTCCGGTTTTTTCCAAACCGCCAATCAGCACAAAGATAGACATAAAAAATAGCAGCGTGCTCCAATCTAAATCCCGCAAAATATTGTTAACCGAATCAATTTGGGAATGGTGAGCTAAGAGCATTGCCAAAGCAGCCCCCAACAAAGCAACCGCTGCCGGTGAAATAGGCACCGGCATCGACTCTCCTATTACAAAAAATGTCAGCACGAAAGCTATAATTAAACCGCCCACTGCTAAGACTCGCGGGTGATTAATTTTTGGGTGCGGCAAATTTTCCAAATCATCTAATTTTTTGTTCCAAATTTCTCGGAACATCCAAGGCAGAATCACTAATATAACTGCTAAGGCGATCGCCCCGCCCAAACTTAACTTTACCAGGTAATCTGCAAAGCTTATGTTAATAGCATCGCCGACAATGAATGTCGCCGGATCGCCTACGATTGTCAGCAGTCCCGAACTGTTAGCCACAAATACCATTAAAATTAGCAGCGGCACGAAATCTACACCGACTTCTTGTGCCATTGGCGGAATTAATGGTGCTAGCAGCATGACTGTCGTGGCATTGGGCAAAACTGCACAAATTGGCGTAGTAATCCCGACAATACCCAGCAAGAGATTTTTGCCTTTGCCTTTTGCCAACAGCACCATTTGAGTTGCCAAGTAGTCGAATACTTTGGTAGGCTCAAAGGCTCTCACCATTACCATGACTCCGAAGAATAAGCCCAGCGTTGCGTGACTCCGACTGATATATTCGATCGCGTCGTTTAACGTCATTACATGGGTAAAAACCAGCATCAGCGCTCCCAGAAATGCCGCAACTGTTAGGTGTATCCATTCTGTAATTATTAAGAAAACTACACCGATAAATGTTGCCGCAGCGATCGCAGCTTGCACGTTTTCCATTTAGTCCCCTGAAAAAATTAAAAATTAAAAATTAAAAATTATCGGTTTGAGGCACTATACTACTTTATGGCTCTTCTGTCAATAAGTTTAAGTGCTGATTTTGGTAGCAACAACCTGGGAACGAGCACTCGACAGAGATCCGGCACAGGAAAAAAATCACCTCAAAACTACTTCTTTTGGCAGGGTCGCGATCGCCCAAAGTTTGGTATGACGATCGGGCGATCGCTCAACTACAATGAAGCATGGGCAATATCTGCCAAACTCAACCCCCACGCAGAAATCATGGACTATAGCCAAGTGCTCGCCGAAAAAACCGATACTATCCTCAAAAACTGGATTGAAGCAGTACGCTTGGATCGGAAAATTGAAACCGCTGAGACCTTACCGCAGTCAGCGATCGAAAATCACATACCTTACCTGCTGGCGGCGATGACGACAGTGCTCTCGCAATATCAAAACAGCGACATAAAATTAATGATTGAAGCCAGTTTAGATCACGGATTAATCAGAGCCGAACAAGGCTACGACGCCGCAGAAGTAGCCCGCGAATACCATTTATTGCGTCAAGTAATATTCTCCCACTTAGAAGCCGAATTGCTAGCAGGAAGCGTCGCAGACGTATTCAGAGCTTTTCGGCTGATAGATGCCGTACTAGACGAAGCAATTGCCCAGTGTTTCAACAGCTACGTCGCTCAGAGGCTGCGGGAAATTCAACAAATCCAAACTCAGTTAAAACTTACCAATCAAGAACTCAAGCGCCTAGTCAGTGTCAATCAAGAAAACATCTACCATTTAGCTCACGAACTCAAAACTCCTCTCAACTCAATTATCGGTTATTCCGAACTGTTTTTGCGCCAAGAAAAATGGCAAGCGGAAATCAAAGATAGCCTCCCCGGCGCCGAACACATCGAGCGAGTATTGCGCAACGGCAGACAGTTGCTGGGCATGATTAATGACACACTAGAACTTTCTCGCGCCAATGCCGGAAAAATTAAACTTAACCTGCAGCGAACTAATGTACAATCTCTAATTAACACCGCAGTAGAAATGATGCAGCCAATTGCTGATGCTAAAGGACTCAAGCTCTCTGTTACCAGCGACTGCGCCCCAACACAAGTAATCGCCGACGGACAGCGGCTGCAACAAATTCTGATCAACCTGCTGAGCAATGCCATTCGCTATACAAAATCTGGTAGCATTGAATTAAATTGTCGCCTTGCTGGAGAAGCAAATTGGGCGATCGCAATTACAGATACCGGCATGGGCATCGCCCCCGAAGATACAAGCCGCATCTTTGACCCCTTCTTTCAAGCAGGAGAAGCCGGCAAACAGCTCTTTCCCACCGAAAGCACAGGTCTGGGATTAGCAATAGTATCGCAGCTCGTCACGCTGCTGCAAGGCAAAATCGAGCTAGTATCAGAAATAGGAGTCGGCTCAACTTTTACCGTGATTCTGCCCCTAGAAGTTAAAATCCTTCAACAAGTAAGCTAAACATTAAGTTCTAATTTTTACATCCGAAAATCCTATGCCCGCAGCCAACATTAGCCCTTCCACCACAGCCTTTCCCCTCACAGCCGTAGTCGGGCAAGAAGCAATCAAATTAGCCCTGCTGTTAGCAGCAGTCGATCCCGGATTGGGAGGAGTTGCGATCGCAGGCCGCCGCGGGACAGCAAAATCAGTAATGGCCCGCGCCTTGCACTCCTTACTGCCACCAATTGAAATTATAAAAGACTCTTTTTGCAACGCCGAACCTAATGAAAATATTGAACAAAAGGCATCTTCTCTATTGGAAGAAAGCGGGCAAGATGCCCACACTACCGATACTAATTCGCCAAATACAGAAATAATTCCCACACCATTCATTCAAATTCCTTTGGGTGTCACCGAAGACAGACTCTTAGGTTCCGTCGATGTCGAACAATCAGTAAAATTCGGCGAAACCGTATTTCAACCAGGACTTTTAGCCCAAGCAAATCGAGGCGTACTTTATGTAGATGAAATTAACCTCCTTGATGACAATATTTCCAACCAATTGCTAACAGTATTAACCGAAGGACGCAACCAAATAGAACGCGAAGGAATTAGCTTCCAACACCCCTGCAAACCTTTATTTATCGCCACTTACAACCCCGAAGAAGGGCCGCTCCGAGAACATTTGCTCGATCGAATCGCGATCGTACTTTCAGCCGACGCAGCACTCGAACTAGAAGAAAGAGTCTATGCAGTAGAACAAGCTTTATCCTACTCCAGCTCCCCCCAAGAATTTCTCAATCAATACAGCGAAGATACCGACAACCTCAAAACCCAAATCATCCTAGCCAGAGAATGGCTCAAAGATGTCAGCATTAAACGCGAACAAATTGCCTACCTAGTAGAAGAAGCCATCCGCGGCGGCGTTCAAGGACACCGCGCCGAAATATTCGCAGTCCGCGTCGCCAAAGCCGCCGCAGCCATCGAGGGACGCACAGAAGTTAACGCCGAAGACCTGCGCCGCGCCGTAGAATTAGTCATCGTACCCCGCGCCACCATCATCCAAACTCCCCCAGACGAAAACTCTCCTCCTCCTCCCCCTCCACCGCCTCCCCAAAAGCAGTCAGAACAAGAACAAGACGAACCAGAAAACGAGCAAGAAGACGAAGAAGACCAAGAGGATGAAGACAACCCGGAACCTGAAGAAGAACCAGAAAAAGATACCATTCCCGAAGAATTTCTCTTCGACCCCGAAGGAGTAATTCTCGACCCCAGCGTGCTTTTCTTCGCCCAAGCCGCCAACCGCCAAGGCAAATCGGGCAGTAGAAGCACCATTTTCTCCGAAGATAGAGGCCGTTACGTCAAGCCAGTATTGCCCAAAGGCCCCGTCCGCCGCATCGCCGTTGACGCCACCCTCAGAGCCGCCGCACCCTACCAAAAAGCCCGCCGCGACAGGAATTCTCACCCCCCCCAAGCTTCGGGGGGGCAACAGGCGAGTCAACCCCCCGGGCAAGGGGGGGTTGAGCGCCGTGTATTTGTCGAACAGGGAGACATTCGGGCGAAGCGCTTGGCCAGAAAAGCTGGAGCTTTAGTCGTATTTGTCGTCGATGCTTCCGGTTCGATGGCGCTCAACCGGATGCAGTCGGCCAAAGGTGCAGTCATGCAGCTACTCACAGAAGCTTATCAAAGCCGCGACCAAGTTGCTCTGATTCCCTTTCGCGGAGAACAAGCAGAAGTGCTGCTACCGCCGACTCGCTCGATAGCCTTGGCCCGCAAGCGTTTGGAACGGTTGCCCTGCGGCGGCGGTTCCCCCCTGGCCCACGGTTTGACTCAAGCCGTCCGCGTCGGAGTCAACGCGCGGCAGTCTGGAGATGTCGGTCAAGTTGCGATTGTCGCCATTACCGACGGACGCGGTAATATTCCTTTGGCTCGTTCTTTGGGCGAACCGATTTTAGATGGAGAAAAGCCTGATATTAAGAAGGAATTGTTAGAAATTGCTGCCAAAATTCGCGGGTTGGGAATGCAGTTGCTGGTGATTGATACCGAGAGCAAGTTTATTTCTACTGGCTTTGCGAAGGAATTGGCCAAGACTTCTGGAGGGAAATACTATCACTTACCCAAAGCTACCGAACAGTCGATCGCAGCTATGACTAAAAATGCTCTGCGCGACGCGATCGGCTAAAATTCTTAAATCGAGATTCCACCCGCATTTATAGACACGGGCCTCACGCCTGTGTTACCTCTGCGGTTAACAATCAAACACTCGCATTTTGGCAAAAAGTCTAATTTTTAACTCTCACTCTCCGGCGAGTCACCGCCAGCGAACCCGCAATTAAACCCAACCCTACCACGGTCGAAGGCTCAGGAATTCTTACGGGCAGAGGCACCGGCGTTACGGTTCCCGGGCTAGGGCTTGGAGAAGTTGTACCGTCGCGGAGTTGACTGATTTGAGCCAGCAACAAATTTTCTGAACCCTGCCATGAAGCAGCGGTAGAAACGGCTTGGACATTAGCTGCAAGGGCAGCTTGACTGCCTGAAATCACAGCGGCGGCAGCCAATAAAATTCCGGCGGCAGTTGGCAATAATTTGCTAGGAAAAAAGGTGGGCATTGGACATTACCTGTTTAGCATTTTGTCGATCGAACTCGATCTCTCGATCGTTAATTTTTTGGGCCTTCCCTGTCTGAGCTACCTTAGCAACTAACCCAAGCGATTTGAGATTTGAGATTTGAGATTATTGGGGTTTCCTGTCCCTAGTTTCAACTAAGCCCCAAATCAAAAACCTAAAATCAACTGCGGCCCCTGCTTCTAGCATAGAGTCCTCAATCCCAAATCGTAAATCCCAAATCCAAAATTGATCGATCTGGCCTATCTGCGATTCCATCCACTCTCAGCTTGCCCCTCCCGCAGATAGCGCCGGCCCTTGAACCTTAATTATAGCTCTGCAGCGACGCGCAACGGTGCGAGAGGGCAACACGGCACAGACTTGTACGCAGTCGATTATAAACAATCGATCCCTGCTTTGGAGTGATTTCACCCCGGTTCTTTATCAAATCTTTAAACTCTTTCAGGTTTTGCAAACAAACTGTAAAGCTGTCAAAATATAGATAGCAATTCTCAGCCAAAATTAGGTAAATCCTCGTGAGTAACACAAGCAATTTTCGCGAAGCCGTGCGCGAGGCGAAAAACCACGCCCTCGTAGGTCCCAACGTCATCTCCAACGCTCTCCCCTTCGTGGGCGGCGGACTCGTCTTAACTGCTGTCGGCGCCTACGGCGGTCTCGGAGTGATCCGCAACTATCCCGGGATCTTCTTTCCCACCTTCATCGCCGCGATCGTCGTAGAATTAATTCTGTTCTTCGTCGCCCGCGGTGCCGCCGAACAAGGCAACAAAAATACCGCTTTGCCCCTGCTGGCAACCTACAGCCTGCTTTCCGGCTACACCCTCAGCGGATTGGTATTTACAGCCCTCAGAACCCAAGGCGTCGGCATCTCCGGGATCGGTTTTGCAGCACTCGGCTGCGGCATTACCTTTATCGCCGCCCGCCAAATTGGCTCCAACTTGTCCGAAACAGACGGCATGGCCCTCACCAAAACTATCAGTTTAGGTGTCATTGCTTTGTTCGTCGTCGTTGTCGGTCAGGTTCTGCTCTCTGTATTTGGCATCTACACCCCAACTTGGTTGGAAATTGGCATTTCCGGCATCGGCGTATTTCTGTTCGCCGGCGCTGCGATCGTCGATTTTTACATATTACCCCGCAGCTACCGCGACGACCAGTATTTGCCCGCTGCTCTGTCGATGTACTTGACCTACATCAACTTGTTCATCTTTATTCTGCGCCTGCTGATTGCTATCAACAGCCGCGATTAATAATTGAAACTTTAGCTTAAAAAAAAACCGCGGCTCGATCGATATCCGGCCGCGGTTTTTGATTAAGATTGCGAATCAAGATAGTCCTCATTGCGTCCTCTGTCTATTATAAAAAAAAATTATATTATGTTCCAAGCCTGCAGACATGAGGTATAATGTTATTTTTTAATCACTCAATCAAAGCTCTTGTTATCTAATTGTGTCGCTCGCGATTTCAATATTAATCACGAATTAATTGGGGAAAACTCATGTACTTAAAATATGAAGATATCAAGATAGTCAGCGTAGAAATTACCTCCCGGTGCAATGCAGCTTGCCCCCAGTGTCCCCGCACCGGCAACCCGATTTTGCCGGGGGCGGAATTAAAGATGGAGGATATTGAAAGAATTTTCCCAAAAGATTTTTGCTCTCAGTTGGATTTGGTGTATATGTGCGGCAACTACGGCGATGCTATGACTAGCAATACTACAATTCCGGCGATCGAGTATTTGCACCGCATGGGAGTTCCTCATATCAGCCTGTACACCAACGGTAGCGGACGCAATCCTGACTGGTGGCAAGCCCTGGCAAAGGCGATGACAGGAGAACACGATCGCGTAATTTTTAGTATCGACGGGTTGGCCGATACTAACAGCATCTACCGCCAAAATACCAACTGGGACAGGATAATGCAGTCGGTTAATGCCTTTATCCAAGCTGGCGGAAAAGCTGTATGGCACTACTTGATATTTGAACACAACCAGCACCAAGTAGAAGCAGCACGGGATTTAGCCCAACAATTAGGATTTGTCGAGTTTGTACCGAAAGCTACCTCTCGTTTTGTGGCGAAAGAGATTTATGACAAAGAGTCCGCCAATCAACAGCCTCAGAAGGCAGAAAACTCTCAGGTAGATGCTAAGAGCGATCGCCAAAACCAACCAGCAACAGCTAATTTAGCAGCCCCTCAGCATCAAGAACAGGCCGCGCTTCAGTTCCACCGACAAGCTGAGGAATGCTTGAAACAAGGGCAACTGTCAGATGCGATCGCAGCCAGCCAAAAAGCCCTAAAAATTCAACCTAATTTTGCAGCAGCCTGGAAAACATTAGGCAATGCTGTTCAAGGTTTGGGGAAGATGCAAGCAGCAGCAGACTGTTACGCAAAAGCCCTAAAAATTCAGCCTAATTTTCCAGAAGTTTATGCTAATGTAGGCAGTCTTTATGCTCAACAGCAACAGTGGCAGCCAGCTAGTGCTTATTACCAAAAGGCGATCGAGCTTAAACCCAATTTTGCCGGAGCTTATCGCAATTTAGCTAAAGTGTTGATGCAGTTGGGGCAACCAGAAAAAGCAAACTATGCTTGGTATCAAGCTATAGCTATCGAAACCTCTCAAGCACCAGAACCAACTCCTTCTGTCCCATCAAAGCCAGCTAGCGAAGAACTTCAACCCCCATCGTTGGAACAATATAAAAATCCCCAGGGAGACCAATTTATCCAAGCTGTAGAAACATTTGGCAGCCTAAATAATTACTACCGCAATGTAGAAATTAGCTGTCAAACTCAAGCCACCAAAGAGATTTTCATCAGTTTTGAAGCGGAACTCTGGCCTTGCTGTTGGGTAAGCCATACTAAATACGCTGTTTATAACCACACTTACAGACCGCAAATGCTGGCTTTAATTGAAAAGTACGGAAATGGTTTTAATTCTCTCAGAACTCAATCTGTGAAAGATGCGATCGCCAGAGATTGGTTTCGCGAAGACCTCACAAAAAGTTTTTCCTGTTCTAAAAGGTTGGACGTATGCGCTCACGAATGCGGTAAAACTTTCAATTCAACAGGTTCGCAGTATATCTAAGAAGGAAGAAGTCAGTTGACAGTTGACAGTTGACAGTTGTCACAAGAAAGAAGGAAGAATGCGGTGAAGCCGATCGCATTTCAAGTTAGATTTCAGGTAGGTTATCAGGATCGATCCCTTGCGATCGCAAATACTCTGCTAGGCGTTCGGCTCGCTGTTGCAGACCCTCGGCTCGCTGTCGTTCTACCCTCAACTGCTCGCGCATCTGCCCCGCCGCTGCATCCGGCAGGGGATAGGCATTTCCTGACTCGTCGTACCAAACCAGAATTTCTTGCTCGATGCCCCCGATAACTTGCCCAGAGCGCCCCATACCCAGTCCTACTTCTGGCATCCAATAGGGTTCGCCAATCTGCTGCCGATACTGCCCGTCAATCAGCTTGTACACTTCAAACGGTTGATGCCGATCGCGCCGCCAAAATTCGGGGTTGTAAATAATGTAGTACAAAACCCCTAACCCGGCATAAATCGACATTTTATCGTCGTACTCTCCACCGGGTTTGTGAGACACCATTTCCAATGCTAAGATCGGCACAACCTCGTTTTCTTCCCAGACAGCATAGCTGCGGCGAGATTTGCCCCCTTTTCGGCGCTCCACCCCCAAACTAAGAAACCCGTCGGGGACGACAGGCACTTTGGGACTTATTCCTGTGGTGTGATACACCGCCATATCCACCCCAAAGTACCAATCCATGCGAGCCGACCAAATGCTGGTCAGGACAAACAACAATAGGTTCGGCAGCAGATTCTGGTCTTCGTTATCCACAGGGGTATCGTCCGAACATGGCAGGTCTTCGGTGGACGGCAAGCTTAATTTTAGTTCTGGGGAAATCATGGCAGTTAACTCCCATCGAGATCGTTAACCTGATTTTAGATTATAGCAACTTTTTTTGCTTTTTTTGAATTTTGAATTTTTAATGCGGTAAAGTTTTTAATTCAACGGGTTCGCACTATATCTAATTAGGAAGAAGCAATAACATTTTGTTGAAAGATCCCAATTTCAGCTAAAATCAAAAATACACCCCACAACGCCGGAGAACTAACAGTGGAAGTTCTAGACATCAAACACAATATCGAAACTTTGTCCGATCGACTGGGTGCAACCCAGGACTATCTTTGACATCCCCGCACTTACAGCCAAAATTCAAGACTTAGAGCAAATCTGCGCCCAACCAGCATTTTGGGACGACCAAGATCGAGCTCAAGAAACCCTCCAAGAACTTAATGACTTCAAATCTCATTTAGACCAATATCGCGGCTGGCAAACGAGCTTGGAAGATGCTAAAGCTATTTTAGAACTGCTGGAGTTAGAAGCCGACGAGTCCCTGTTCCAAGAAGCCTCATCGAGTCTTTCTCAGTTAACCCGCGAACTCGACCAGTGGGAACTGCAACAATTACTATCTGGGCCCTACGACGAAGGCGGCGCTGTTTTGACAATTAACGCCGGGGCCGGCGGCACAGATGCTCAAGATTGGGCCGAAATGCTGCTGCGGATGTACACCCGCTGGGGGGAAAGCCAAGGTTACAAAGTACATTTAATGGAAATTTCCGAGGGAGAGGAAGCAGGTGTTAAATCGGCTTCTTTGGAAATTGTCGGCCGCTACGCTTACGGTTATATGCGATCGGAAAAAGGCACTCACCGCTTGGTCAGAATTTCGCCTTTTAATGCTAACGACAAGCGTCAAACCAGTTTTGCGGGCGTCGAAGTGATGCCAATTCTCGATCGATCCGTCAAGTTGGACATTCCCGAAAAAGATTTGGAAATCACGACTTCCCGCGCTGGTGGCAAGGGCGGGCAAAACGTTAACAAGGTAGAAACCGCAGTCCGCATCGTTCACCTTCCTACTGGCTTGGCCGTCCGCTGCACAGAAGAACGCAGTCAGTTGCAAAATAAGGAAAAAGCTCTGGCATTACTCAAGGCTAGGCTGTTGGTGATTGCTAAGGAACAGCGGGCTTCGGAAATTGCCGAGATTCGCGGCGACATGGTGGAGGCGGCTTGGGGCAACCAAATTCGCAATTATGTTTTTCACCCATACCAAATGGTCAAGGATTTGCGTACTGGGGTAGAAACAACCGCCATCGAAGATGTGATGAACGGCGAATTAGACCCGTTTATTCAAGCTTACCTGCGGCAGGAAAATCAGTTGATAGCCCAAACCGATTCAACCGCGCGAATATAAGTCGCGCTTTGACATACAAAGTCCGCCTGCGCGGACTAAAGAATCAAGAGCGGTGATGGCAGCGGATTTGGTATAATTTTGGGGTTTTGGCCGATCGCCCGACCTTCAACAGGTCGCGCGGTCAAAAACCTTGATATGATAAAACTTGATCTGACAAACACTAAGGAGAAATAATGACCCAAGTTGTAATAGGCGAAAATGAAGGGATTGAGTCAGCCCTGCGACGGTTTAAGCGACAAGTTTCCAAAGCGGGAATTTTCCCCGACATGAGAAAGCACCGCCACTTTGAAACCCCGTTGGAAAAGCAGAAGCGCAAAGCTATTGCCAGAAGGACTAAGAGACGCTTTCACCGCAATAACAAGCCCTAGAATTATTAGCACTAAATTGATTCGGCAGATATAATGCCTTGCGATTCTAGTACCGCAGCGACTCGGAGAATCACCGCTTCGCTGTAGGGAGCACCAATAATTTGTACCCCCAAGGGCAAAGCGCCGGGCCGCTGTACGGGCACGCAAAGAACGGGCAAGCCAATAAATGATAGGGGTTGGGTGAACAGTCCGAGATTGGGACGCACTAAGATTTCTTGTCCGGCTATTACCATTTTCTCGACGCCAATTTCAGGGGCAGCTATCGGGGTTGCGGGTGCGAGGATGATGTCTGTGTGTTGGAATATTTCGCGAATTCGATCGCGGTACCACTGTCTGAATCTCTGGGCTTGCAAGTACCAAGCCGCAGGGATCAGGGTTCCCGCTAAAAAGCGATCGCGCGTGGCAGGATCGAAGTCTTGAGGGCGCGATCGCAAATTGTCTAAATGCAAGTTTCCCCCCTCGCAAGCGGTAATGATAAATGCCGCAGCCCGGGCGCGATCGGATTCCGGTATGGTGACAGTTGCAAGCCCCCCTATTTTTGGGGGGTTTGTTGTTTTTTCTGTGTTATTACCACAATTCAAGACATTTGTCAAGGCTTTAGCAACTATTTCTACAGCATCCATTGCTTCCGGTTCGGCCCCTGTAGCGAAATACCCGTCAGCAACAGCAATTCGCAATCCTTCGATGCCTTGATTTAACTGCGGCGAACAAACTTCTGGCGGGCGTTGAGTGCAAACTGGGTCACGAGAATCAGGGCCTTGCATGATATCGTACAGCAGCGCCATATCTCTGAGCGATCGCCCAAACGGCCCCACACAATCCAAACTACCCGAAAATAAATAAGCGCCAGCCCTGGACAAACGGCCGTAAGTAGGCTTAAACCCAAAGACACCGCACAAAGCAGCCGGTACGCGGATGGAACCGTTAGTATCAGAACCGAGGGTGATAGGTAAAAAACCCGCGGCGACTGCTGCTGCGGAACCGCCGCTGGAACCGCCGGCGATGCGCGCAGTATCGCGGGGATTGCGAGTCGGCCCGTAGTGGCTGTTTTCCGTGACGAAACCGTAGGCGTACTCGTCCATGTTAAGAGTACCCACGAGCACAGCCCCGGCTTGTTTGAGTCGGGCGACCACCGCCGCGTCCTGGGTAGCCGGAGGATTGTCAGCGTTGATTTTTGACCCTGCTAGAGTAGTAATTCCGCCGATATCGAACAGGTTTTTGACTGCGAAGGGAACGCCTGCTAAAGGGCCTGGGTTTTGGTTATTTGCGATCGAACTATCTATATTTTCGGCTGCTGCGAGTGCGCTTGATGCAGTGATGGCAGTAAAGCAATTAAAAGCTTTATCCTTAACAGCAATCCGTTCCAAAGCAGCACTTACCGCCTCTGCAGCCGTAACCTTACCACATTTAACAGCCGCTGCCGTAGCAACCGCATCAGCCTTCTCTAAAAAACATCTGCGTTCATCTGCGTTCATCTGCCCTCATCTGCGCTTAAAAATCTAAGGTTCAAACACCGGCGCGACTTCTACTTCTGGGGGTAAAGGGAATTCAGTAACGAGTCGGGCGATCGCAGCTATCCTCTCGAAGTTTACCACAACACCGGGGCGGTGTTCCGGGTCTAAGGGTAAGTTTATCAGTTCAGCCGTGCGATCGACATATTCTTCTATATTTATCATTAGTCCATCCCCAAAAAACATCAGCGTTCATCCGCCTACATCTGCCCTCATCTGCGGTTGAAAATCTAAGATTCAGATATAAGTGCGATCGATTATTGTATTGTAATCGCGCTCGGGCTGTCAGTGATTATTGCTCAGTTTTTTGTATTCCTCGGATTGTCTGATATCATCTAAAGGCGATTTTGGTTCTAGTGGTTCATCAGGACAAAACTTTATAGATGTCTGCGTTTCCCCAGACTTTAAATTTTTATTAACCTCGATTTGAACCTTTCCTTTTTCCCAACCCTTGGAACCAATTTTGAGAACTTGACAATCTATTCCTTCTTGAGGGGAGTTCCAGCTTATATCCCCTCCCATAATTTTCGTCTCTTCATTAATAGACAGTTCACTCATCCAATCCATCATTTTCCTCGGGCTATATCCCCCCTTTTCTACATAAATCTCAACTATCTTACTAAACTGGCTAGCGGCTAGCTCTTTAAATCGGCGCACCATAAAAGTAGCTTCATGGAATAACAGAACATCCTCATCACCGACTGTCTCATAGTTATTATTGGATTCTATTTTATCCTTCATTTTTTACAAAATTAGGCTGATTCCTATTTAATACCATTTGAAGGTATGTGAGTCAAGGTGGTCAAGAAACAATTTGCGATCATCGCACTTTTCCACTCAAACACTGACAGTTTCCCGCAACTTCTCAACTGCAACATCCAGCGGAGGCAAAGTAAAATCCTCAGCATCCATCAATTCCTTAACCTTCTCAAAAATCTCAACCTTCGCCTCTTCTTGGTCTGTCAGCTTATCATAAAAACAAGGGTCAGTAAACCACTGCTCAAAAGCAAACCTTAACACCCCATTTGGGTCAAGCATAAACTGCCAATACTTAGAAACTCGGTTATCAACTACTTCAAACAGCGGTGCCGGAGTCTGTATGGGATAATAGGTGTAATTATTATTACAAATATAGTACCAAACTATTCCCGTAAGGATTCAGGTCAGAGGGTATTGACAAAGATGATACTGAAGGGAGATTATGAGAATTATGAAAAAAGAGTCGCCTCTCAAACTAGAGAGTGAAATATTGAACCAGTTGGCTACGGAGCAACTGGTAGAGATAATTATTGAGCAGGCGAAGGCTATAGAGCAATTAAAATCGAGAGTAGTAGAACTAGAAAAAAAGGCGTTGCTGAATAGCGGTATGAATTATTGAGGAACCGGAACATCCCAGAATTTCAGATAATGCAGTAACAATCTAATTGAGTGTCTCATTAGTTCTTCTGATTTGGAATAGCATAGTGTCTTGCGATGCAGTCGAGCTCGCGGAGTGTCTAAGCCTTGTGTTTTCCCCTCAACCCGTGTCATGTATGTCTTGCTGACAATCTTGTCGCCGTCTGGAATAAAGCCTGGATAAACCATCCATCAGTGACATAAAAATAGCACTGCCATGCCTGCACAATTGCCCACAACGGTCGAAACGTTTGTGCACGCTCGGTCACCTAAGACCCAGCCTAAGATCCCTTGCTTGAAGTGGTCAACCGCCGTCCACAGCCAGATGCAAGTTTTTTTTGAACCGACAAACGTTTCTAATTCATCTAGCTCACCTACCAGGGGAACAGTCTCTGGTTCGTAAGCATCAGGCAGTAGTTGTCCCACGCGCTTGACCCAAGTAATGACCGTCGTGTGATGCACACGCAATGACCTCGTTCGATACCCCGAAAGCCCATGCCGTTAACATACATTTTCAGGCATTCTCGTTTGACTTCATCTGAGTAGCCTTTCGCTGGTTCGTACCCCTCGATGAACTGGCGACCACAAGCAACACAAATGTGATGAGTGTTTACCTTGTTTTTTCCCATTTTTACGGATATGGGTGCAACCGCATTCTGGGAATTGCATCGTCAATTGACCTCAATTCATACTTCCATTATGCAACGCCAAGGTTGGTATCTTTTGACTAATATCGGCAGTTTAAAACAATCGATCGATACTTTCAAATGTCGCAGTGGGATTGAAGCGATGTTTAAAGATTATAAGACTGGTGGTTATAATTTAGAGAGAAGTCACGCTACTAACCAACGATTAAGCAGTTTAATATTATTAATAGCGCTCGCCTACAGTTGTGCGATAATACAAGGTCAAAAAATCAAGAAAATGGGAGTGCAAAAATATGTAGGTAGGGTAACTGAGTGCGGGCGCTCGATACGTCGTCATAGTAGTTTTTGGATAGGATTGTTGGCGTCAATGTTGGGTAATTGGAATGGAATGCAAGTCAAGATATTATTACTGAATCAATGAGAATTAGGCGCAATAAACTACCGTTTTTTCAGAGGGGTCTAAGGGCTATGTCCTTGATTTTATCAATGTTTAGACTCTTGTTGTCACCCCGTCAACTACCAGGACTTTCACCTACAGTTAGAGTCGATGTCCACATTACTGTGATGCACCTCTCCTTCAGAACCGGACGTGCAACTTTCACCGCATCCGGCTCCTAGCAACCTGTGGGGTATCCCCCGTTCATCAGCCCTTTTCAGGTATTGACTTCCACTAATCATCGTCTTGAATCTTCTGAACATTTGGAGCTTTGTGTTCCCCTTTCGGCTGGACAGTTACAGCCTCAGTCCTTCCAACTTGTTCGCATGAAAGAGCGTTTTCCGTTATTTTTGGCTTATGTTCCGTCTAACTCTTTCTTAGCCTTTTTCCGGGCTTGGGAGCCTGCCCTTCTGCTTCGATACATCCTAGTAGCAATCCCTTTGCTATTATCTACTTGTGGGCAGATTCCAGAACGTTCGTCTAAGCATGGTCTAGTCCATTGCTAGATTTCTCGATTGCCGGGGGCAATTTTATATTCCCCCATCCTACCCATCATCTTCCGTTAGAAGCTTAATCATGGCTCCCCACATAGGTTGTCAGCCCTATGAAGTTGATGACGTTTTTCCTCGTTCCGTTCCTTAGATTGCTTGATACCTTAGGTGTCACCATTTCGTCTACCCTCAACCCTTGGTTATGCAGCTAATGTCTGAAGTCGCTGCGGGTTTTTATTCAGGATAAAGTCGAGATTTTACAGATTCTCGCTTCTCTCTAAGACGCTTTTCTAGGTGCTTCACATTAAGTTCACCGTAGTATCCCCCTATTAGCGCCAGTGTGCTTAATCTGCTTCGGCTCTGATTGCGCCCTGTCTCCAGCTTCACTCTGGTGATTATCCTCGGTGTGGACAGATAAGGAGTCACTTCTAACCTTGAAGGGAGGGACTTACACCCTCATCCAAGGAACAGTTATAAGATTTCAAGGTATTACCTTGACGTTCTCACCGCAGCTTATGAATTAGGCTGCGAACGAGTCGCACTCAGACCGAGAGTACAACTTTTTAGCTTTGTAGCTTTTGGGTTGGATTGAGTATGTACGGGCTAGTTACCGTACATACTCAATCAACAAATAGCACCCCCATCTCCCCGAAAAAAATCGCCCTCTCAATTGCTGACTGGACTGGTATTCTATATTGAAAAAGTCAACTGCTGTGCGGTGCCACGATCGACAAAGCGCTGTTCACCAATGCCGACGAGTTCCACGATAGTTTCACGCCCTGCGGGTAAAAAGCTACCCTCTCGCGATCCAATCTCAACAATAATTTGTTGCCCTTCGGAACGAACTTGATAAGTTGTCGTGCAAAAGGCACCTGTTTTGTACTCAAAAGTATGACCGTCATCCTCATAAAGGGTAAACTGACCTGTGCCTCTCCAGATCCGAAGCGTCAGAGCGTCTAGCGGGCGTTCATCTACGTATTGCATTACTGGTGCCATCGGAATAATCGAGCCTGCACGGACATATAATGGCATCCGCTCTAGTGGTGCGTGGGCTAGGATAGCGATCGGCCCTTCAAAAACCTCGTCACTCCACCAGTCGTACCAGCGACCTTCCGGCAAATAGACGGCACGGTGTTCGACACCTGGACGGTAAATCGGTGCTGCTAGTAACGAAGGGCCAAGCATTATCTGATCGGCGATAGTGAAGGTCTTCGGGTCATTGGGAAAATGATAGAGCAAGGGGCGCAAAATTGGCGCTCCTGTAGTTGCCGCTTCCCAGAAGAGGGTGTATGTGTAGGGCAGCAATTGGTAACGGAGTTCGATGTATTCGCGACAAATTTTTTCAACCTGGTCACCAAATGCCCAAGGTTCGTGCTGTGCTGTAGTTAGCGCCGAGTGACCCCGCATGAACGGGTAAAGCATTCCTAACTGCATCCAACGAGCAAATAATTCCGCCGTCGCATTACCAGCAAACCCTCCAATATCCGTACCCACAAAAGCGACGCCCGATAAACCCAGGTTACAAAGCATCGGGATGGACATCTCCATGTGTTCCCACAAAGATTGATTATCTCCCGTCCATACGGCTGACCAACGTTGAATGCCAGCATATCCGGCGCGGGTTAGGAAGAAAGCACGCTCTCCCGGACGTGACTTTTCCATCCCTTGATAAGATGCCTGTGCCATCATCAACCCGTAGAGGTTGTGAGTTTCTGCATGGTTTGTTTTCTCATCTATAGGGCCCTGCGGAGCATCGAGGGGAAACGTTATTTTGTTACCAGGGTCGCCGAACGGTCGGTCATCAAGTGCGGGTTCGTTCATATCGTTCCAGATACCAGCAACACCGATGTCGGTTAGGCTTTTTTGTAAATTTCCCCACCAGTCCCTGACTTCAGAGCGCATGAAGTCGGGAAAAACGGCTTTATCAGGCCAAACGTAGCCGTGAAACAGTTGACCGTTAGTTTTGCGGATAAAATAGTCGTTCTTAAGTCCCTCGTCAAAGACTTGATAATCGGCTTCTGGGTCGTACTTCACCCCAGGTTCAGAAATTGGCACCACCTTAAAGCCATTCTGCTTGAGATCGTCTACCAATTCTTTCGGGTTAGCGAACCGCTTGGGACTCCAGGTAAAAATCCGGTACCCATTCATGTAGTCGATATCGAAGTGGATGACATCGCAGGGAATCTGGCGCTGACGAAATTCACTAGCTAATTTGCGGATTATATCTTGTGACTCGTAACTCCAGCGACACTGGTGATACCCAAGCGACCATCGAGGCGGCATAGGCATCCGTCCGGTTAGCTGGGTGTAAGTATCGAGAATTTTTGCGGGTTCGGGGCCGTAAATAATGTAATAATCCAGTTCGCTAGCTTGCGTTTCCATCCGCCAGACTCCAGGTTGCTCTGCACCTAGATCGAATCGACTCCAAAATGTGGTGTTGAAGAAAACTCCATACCCCACTCCCGGACGCAACGCCATAAAAAAGGGAATCGCGTGATACATACTGTCTGTAAGAATGCCGAAATCAATGGCATCACTTGTCCAATTAGTTCTCACTTTAGACAGTTGGTCGAGTAAACCAGTGGGTTCGCCGAAGCCATAGAAATGTTCGTCAGCTTCAATTTGTTTCCACCCAGCAGTAGCGCCAGTCCGCCACCCCATCGCCTGGTCTGTATCCTGAGCAAAGGGTTGTCCGGATTTGTCGAAGCATTGGATACGACAAGGATTCTGGTTAACAAGAACGCGAAGCTGTTCTGTCTGAATTTCTACTGCATCTACGGTTTCTCGCACCTCAAACGGCACAGTAGGCCATTCTTCATCTGCTTGTGTGACTGCCCATGACCGATGAGGCAGGAATTGACCAGTTGGCGTCATCCGTACCCGAATTAAGTTTGGTGCAAGCACGCTAATAGCAAGGCAGGGGTCGCCGCATTTGAAAAGGATACGGCGCTGATTCTGTTGTATTGATTGTACTGCTCCCAGGATTGACCAAGGCTGCTCGCTGGTATGCAGTTGCCCGAAGTATTGCGGCATAATCCCTGATTAAAAGATAATTGTTTCCCCAATTGAGATTTACATAAACTACTGGTAAAAAGCTTGTATCTTTAGGCATAGCAAAGATTGAAATTTAACTTTGGCAATAGTCCTAAATTCATAAATTACTTTATAAGTCTTTTTAATACAGACAATATTCCTTTGGTGTACTCATTATCTTCTATTTGAGAATGCAATTTTTTAGCTTCGCTTGTAGCGTTGCCAACTAAATAACCATGTCCAACTGCTTGAAGCATTTCGATATCATTGCCACTTTCACCAAAAGCTATAGAGTTTTGATGGTTTACATTTGTTTGGTTTAAAATAAAATTAACTATATGTTTTTTCCCTGTTCCTGAAGGGATAAAATCGACATCATAGCAATTTTGGGGATCTCCAACTAATGGATTACATTGACTAATATTTACTTTAATCCCAGCATTTTTAGCTAAATATTTGATTTTTAAAATCGCCTGTCTATCAAGTTGTTTGTTTTGTTGATAGTAATAGTAATTTTTTAAAAAATGAGAATCTGCTATTTGAGGTTGTGGTGTCAGATTTATTCCATCTAATTTCAAAATATTAACTAAATTATTAACTAACTTATCTGAAAACCCACTTTTTCTGAGATGGCTTTCCCATGTTTCATCTTTTTCACCGTAGTGTTTTTCATTGAAGTATATCAGTTCTGTACCTAAACTACTGGCAATAAAATGAGGTAATAATCTTAACTCATATCTACTCATTTTAGAGAAGACTGAAGTTATACTGCTGCCAGTAACCCAACCAAAAATAATTTGTTTTTCATGAGAGTTGTTTAGTAAATACTCCTCAAGTTCTTTTTGCTCGTTTTGATGACACTCTTTGTTTTCGTGAGCAAGATAAGTTTCATCAAAATCTGTAAAAACAACGTATTTTGGTTTTGTCACTGGAGGTAAGAGCTTTGTCTTATGTTCGGAATATTTCATATCAAGCCTCGACAATCTTATTTGTGCTTCTATTAGGAGTTGGCTATGAATTCTTTAGTGTCAAAAAATCTGGATTTACATCAGAGATATACCACCATTGATACACAAATACTGTCCAGTAACAAATTGGGACTCTTGACTAGCGAAGTAAAGCACTGCTTCCGCAATATCCTGTGGGGTGCCAAAACGCTGCATGGGAACTCTTGCTTGGTAAGCATCCTTTTTCTCCTGAGTGGTAGTCTCGTGACGTTCTACAGGAATCCACCCTGGAGCGATCGCATTTACTGTGATGCCAAATGGAGCAAGTTCGGTGGCCATGCTGCGGGTGAACCCGATTTGCCCGCCTTTAGCGGTAACATAAGCGCTGAAGTTGTTGACTGTCCGAAAAAAAACATCGCTACTGATATTGATAATTCGTCCCCATTGTTTCTCCTTCATTCCGGGTAAGCAAGCACGGGTGAGCAAGAAAGGACTCTTGATAAAAAAGTCGATCATTGTCTGGAAATCTTGCCAAGTGTACTCTTCAAAGGGTATTTGGGGCTGATTTCCGGTTGCATTCAGGACTAAAATATCTACAGATCCTAACTGTGTAGCGATCGCTTCGTAAATCGCTGTCACATCTTCTTCATTGGTTACATCACCCTTGACGAGGACAGCCTCACAGCCAAGGTCTCGTAACTCTGCCAGCGCACTTTCTGCACGCGATACATTGTTGTTGTAGTTGAGGGCGACTTTAGCACCCGCTAAACCTAGCCTCAAGGCGATCGCTTTCCCCAACCCAGCACTGCTTCCTGTGACTAAGGCAACGTGTCCATCTAAAGAAAATGACATTTAATCGAGTATCCTCTTATAAAAATTAGAAATCAGGTGACTGAGAACAGGAATCAAAACTCTTGTAACAATTTGCACAAATAATCCAAACTCTCTTTAGTGCCATGCTGAACATCTGCTGGTTCTTCGTACTCAACTGCCCAGTATCCTCGATAACCTGCATTCAATAGTTCTGTGATAATAGGTTCCCAAACGATTTCTCCCTTTCCAAAAGCACAGAAATGGGGTCTGCCATTAGCCCATGTGACATCTTTCCAATGACTGTAGTTTACCCAAGGAAGGATGTAGCGTAGTGCCATCAGAGGATCTGTCCCCTGGTTCAAAAAGTTAGCAGGATCGTAGTTGACTCCAACAACAGGACTCTTGATGCCTTCCATAATCTTGGCAACTCGCTGCCCTGTTGCTGTTGGACCACCGTGATTTTCAATGGTTATTTTAATACCCTGTTCTTCGGCGTAATTACCAATTTGGTTAAAAGCATAGTGAAGCCGAGTAAAAACCTCTGGCGGAACGTTATCGTTTCTATGACTACCAGATAATAAGCGGACGAATTTTGCCCCCAGTTGTTTAGCTATGTCAATAAAACGCTGTACTCTTTGAATCTCTTTTTCGAGAGCTATTTCGTCGGGAATAGTGAAATCATTTCGTGCGGCTATACAGATGATATCTACTCCGGCTTCCTCTGCCCAAGTAGCAATCTTGGCGACTGATTCGTCGTTACCACTATCTAGAAGATGTTTGGGTGCTTGTGGATGAGCATTGACTTCTACTGAGCGAATGCCTTGGTTGGCTATCCAGTGAAAATATTCCGGTATTTCTAGTTCTCTCCAGCCCCAAGCTGCACAGGCAATGTTTGATGAGTTGATGTTATTCGGCATATTTAAACCTCCTGATACGACTGTTTTAAACGTTAGGAATGCCAGATTGGATTATATCATTATTTGCGATAAGTTTTTCAAACCTACACATTACACATATTGATAGAACAATTTAATGTTCTGACAGACTTCATCAAGTTGAGCAACTGTTAATTCTGGATAAATAGGTAAACTCAAAATTTGATTAGACTGCATCTCTGCAACCGGAAAACTGCCTTCTGCGTATCCTAATTCTTTGCCTGCTGTAGACAAATGAATTGGTACGGGATAGTGAATTGCCGTGCCAATACCGCGCTCGCTCAAAAATTGGCGCAATTCATCGCGCCGTTTAGCTTGGATGACGAAGGTGTGGTACACGCATTTTTCCCGCTCACGTTCTGACGGGATTTGGATCTGAGGAATGCCAGCAAGTTGAGTTTGGTAATAGCGAGCATTTTCCCGGCGTCGCTGTGTCCATTCTTGGAGGTAGCGCAATTTGACTAAAAGAATTGCTGCTTGTAAAGTATCTAAACGGGAATTGTGAGACCATAAAACACAGTCATCGCGACTACGCAAGCCAATATTACGCATTATTTTCAGCTTGTCGTGCAGTTCTGGATTATCTGTAACTAACACTCCCCCATCTCCACAAGCATTTAAGTTTTTGAGTGGATGTAAGCTAAAACAGCCCACTGTTCCAAAAGAACCCACTGGCTGACCTTTATACTCAGCCAGTACAGCTTGAGCAGCATCTTCCACTACGGCTATTCCTTTTTCTTGAGCAAGTGTTAAAATTGGCTCCATATCGCAAGGTCGCCCTGTAAGATGGACTGGGAGAATTGCCTTGGTCTTAGGGGTAATGACAGATGAAATTTGGCTGGGATCAATATTGTAATCATCGCCCACATCAACGAATACAGGTCTAGCTCCAAGCACGCGAATACAGCTAGCTGAAGCCACAAAAGAATTAGGAACAGTAATAACTTCATCACCGGAACGAATACCAATTGCTTTGAGTGCGAAAATTAAAGCATCTGTCCCAGAATTTACGCCAATGGCATAACGAACACCGCACAATTGAGCAAACTGACGCTCAAACTCAGCAACTTGCTCGCCTAAAATAAAGTTCCCCTCATCGATGACTTCGCCAATTTCTGCCAGCAACTCAGACTTGAGAGAAGCGTGTTGACTTTTGAGATTGACAAAGGGAATTTGATTAATCGTTAATTGTTTTTGCACTTTATTTAATATCCCAAAATGTTGATAATCACTTCACGAGAATGACCAGACTGGCGATGTTCCCAAATATAGATGTCTTGCAACTTACCCATAAGTAAAAGACCTTCACCAACGGGAATTTGTTCGGAAGTGTTGGTGAGGGCGGCTCGAATATGGGCAGGCATATCGTCTAAACCCTCTCCTGCTAAGAGATATTGACCTGTTTCTGGAACTAATTTGGCAAAAAATGCTTCTACATCCGGTCGCGCATCATTCTCCTGAATCAGTAAACTGGCTGAAGTATGACGCAGGAAAAGAGTACAAAGCCCTGCTTGAATTCCCGATTCTGTGACGATCGCTTGCACTTGGGGTGTAATTTGACAGAGCGATTTACCAGTAGTTTGTACCTGAATCGCTTGTTGGTAAAGTCTTATGGATGCGTTTGTCATGTTAATTCCTTAACCTAGATGCTCAAACCAGGATTTTGTCTCTTGCTCAATCGCTCCCGCTGTCCAGACTGGAGCATCTCGCCAGAGTTCAATATTTGCTAACATCTCAGCTACCCCTTGACTCAAGGTTACTTGAGGTTGCCATCCTAAAAGAGTCGTAGCCTTGGTAATATCTGCCCAAGTACAATCGGGTTCTCCTGGACGTTTGGGGATATGGACGATCGGGCCTTCTAATAATTGAACGAGTCTCAAAACGCTTTCAGATTGACCGGAACCAATGTTGATAATTTCGCTTATAATATCAGATTGAGCAGCTTTGACAAACGCTTCTACTACATCGCTGACAAAGGTAAAGTCTCTAGTTTGACTCCCATCGCCCACGACAGTGAAAGGTGTTCCGGCTAGTTTCTGAGCCAAAAATACGCCAAATACCGCACCATACGCGCCAGTCGTGCGCGATCGCGGCCCATAAACGTTAAATAGTCGTAATGAAAGGGCTGGAAGTTTATAAACTTGCGCCCAATGCATGACGAGTTGTTCCCCCATATATTTAGTCAATCCGTAGGGGTGTTTGGGATGGCAGGGATATGTTTCTGGTGTTGGATATTGGTCAGGAATGCCGTAGCAGGTAGAGGAAGCTGTGTAAATAAACCTCTCGATTTGAGCAGTACGGCAAGCTTCTAAAAGAGCGAAGGTACTATGTAAGTTGGAATGATAGTAGTCTCCTGGATTTTGGATTGAGGGAACTAAATCAGCTAATCCTGCTAAATGAAATACCCAATCTATGTCTGCTAGGGTGGGAGCGGAAATATTGGCTATATCCTGCTCAAAAAAAGTAAAATTTTTATAGGTTTGAGCTACTTTTAGATTAGCAGTTCGCCCTGTAACCAGATTATCCAAACCAACAACACTATGACCGGATTTTAGGAGGCGATCGCACAAGTGACTGCCAATAAACCCAGCAGCACCAGTCACTAAGCAACGTTTAGGAGAATTCACTTGACTGTTCATTCAAAGCTTGATATTCTAATCTGTTAAAACGTTTATTAGTATAACACACTTTTGTCTCACCAATTCAATTTATATCTTCTAAATGTATTTTTGTATTGTACTGTTCTGAATCGCCTGTATCGGTTGGTTTTTTCTGTCATCAAATAGGACAGCTATATAACTATAACTTTTTGTTTGACATTTTATAAATGAGTTTAGTTAATTCTTCGCAGTCAACAATAATATTCTCGTTATTTGTTTCACAAAAGAGACATCCGTAATTAAATCCTAAGCCTTGAGCTATAGTATAGAAAAAATGACTAATTTTTTGACCAAATATTTCAATGATAGTTGCCTTATGAGAGAAAATCATATTTGTTAATCCGGCTCCATGAGGAGCAACAATAATTTTGGCTTGGGAAAAAATTTTTACCTGATCTTGCCAATCTATATCTTCAAGAACATAAGTAACAAAATCCATTTTTGCTAAAGTTTCTATTACTTCTTCTTCATTAATAATGCGTCGAGCATTTGTTTGACGGCGAGAAAGAAAAACGTTTGGACTCAAAGGAATTTTTGAAATCGCATAACTATCTATATTACCAAGAATACGTTCTTTTACCCAAGAACAAGCTTTGATTGAAACTCGGCCTTCTTCCCGCCGCTTAGAGCAAATAACTAATTCGTTAATCTTAGCTCTATATCCATTCCATTGAATACAATTTTCTACCCGATAACCCATCAATTCTAAAGATTTAATTTTCCAATATGGAGGGTTTTTATCAATTATTAATAATGGTTTTTTGCCTGTCTTTTTAGAATAATATTCTAGGGCTTCTAGCCGAGTTAATCCCTCAGAAATCCAATGAGCGTACAAGCGACTCCAATAATTAACTAATGAACAAGCTAAATCAATATGTTCTGGATCAGAGATAGGTCTAATATATTGGAAATTAAAACCTTGCTTAAGTGTTGAAATGACACTGTGTTCTAAACAGTCTACTCTGTCTAAAGCTGTTTCTAATATAATCTTTCTATCTTCAGAGAACCCAATAGCATCAATCCCAAACAGTTCAACATTTTTAACTTCAGTAGCAAAAGGAACGGTAAATTTAAAAATTCCTTCTTTTTCTTTTAATACACTGGGTATTGGTTGATAACTGATAGGTTGTTGAATTTCAACAGTCTCATCATACTTTAATCGATATAAATTATGGTTATTCTCGGAGGATTCTATCAACTCTGACCTTCTAATTAAATGTTTATTAATATAATTAAACAAAAATAAATAGATCAACTTGAGAGCAGCTATTTGTTGATATTCATCTTCAAATTTAGGAAGATTATTTTCCCTTTTACCTTGCTCCATTGCTTCAGTTGTTGTGAGAAGATGAGCATCGATAAAATTTAATAATATAGGATATATTATTTTGATAATCAGCAAATGTTTAAGACTGCTCCCAACTCTGTTCATCTATTTATATGCCCCTCGTTTATATTGCCAATTAAAAAGTATTTTTTTTCATGTCTTTAAGAAGAAACTTCCGGGGATTTTCTCAATAATTAATAAACAGATTTACCTCCAATATTTTTAAACAAAATACTTTAGTTGGGCTAAGTTGTCCAGCCGAGCCGAAACCTCTATCTCTTCTTGAGCAACAACTTCTTTGCTCAGCCAATAAAATCTACCGACCCCTGCCGATTTGGCAGCTTGCATATCCGATATTTTATCACCAATCATCATTGACCTTTTAAGATCTATTGGATATTTCCGGCAAGCCTGTTCAATCATTCCTGGGGACGGTTTACGACACCTACAGTTCCTGCAATAATTAGGTATAGCAGCTTGGGGGTGATGTGGGCAATAAAAGATATCCAGCAATGGCACGCCTTGTCTGGTAAACTGCTCGCACATCCATTCACTCAGGTCTAAAAAGTCCTGTTCGGAATAATAACCGCGGGCAATACCCGACTGATTAGTAATTACAATCAGCTCGTAACCCAAATTATGCAGTAGACGACAGACTGTAAACACGCCCTCGATAAACTCAAACTGCTCGCGAATCGCAACATACCCATAATCAACATTGATAACACCATCCCGATCGAGAAAAGCTACTTTGATCACCTCGCTAAGTCCTTGACTTTGTTCATAATCCCAATAGCATCAATACCTTGATGAGGTAATTGCTCCCATACTCCACTCGAACCTTCTTGATGAGTACCCATATAGGCATATTTGGGAGAAAAACCGCGCTCTAGTAACCAGGACCCAAATCGAATTCCTAGCCCTGTGCGACGATTTAACGATTCAACGACCAAGACAAAGGGTGTGGAGCCAATTTTTGCCATGATGTCTTCATCAACCAGATTCAGCGTTGGCTTGTTGATTAGCCCTACATCAATTCCTGCTTGCTTGAGATTTTCCACCACCTCAAGAGCGCGGTAAATTACTTCACCAAAGCTGACTATGTATCCTGCTGTACCCTCACGTACAACGTCATCCTTTCCGGGAACAAAGGTATAGCCGTCTCCATACAGAGGTTTGCCATCAGCATCCAAGATATCGGGGACTGGGGAACGACTGGAAAAGATAAACCGTAAACCAGGTTGATGAAACACAGTCTCCACACAGGCTTTCATTTGACCGCCATCTACTGGATAATAAAGACGGGTTTCGTAGCCATCATCTAGCCCGTTATCTGCAAACATATTATTCAAACCAAAATGGCAGCTATTATCTGCTATTTCATCTATACCACTATGGGAAAATTGGCACAGAACGTTGGATTTATTCAGCCGCGCCATTGTGATTTCTGAAATGCACATTTCTAAAAAGGCGCTATAGGTGCTGAAAATCCCCTGTTTTCCTTCCTCCATGCCAAATCCCGCCGCCGCTGCGAAATTTCCTCGCTCCATGATGCCACCGCGATAGAAAATCTCTGGATAGGCTTGACTAATTTTGTTAATCCCACAGGACTCTCCCAAATCACTGTCGATGCACATCACATTTTCTTGGCGTTCTGCGGGAGTCATGGAACCTAGAATTGAAACGACGGTGGCATCGAAGACATGGCGAGTTTTACTGCTAGAACCTGTAAAGGTGTAGGTTGGTTTGAGTGGAACAATTCCTTTGAGATAATTAACGGCTTGAGTGTGTCCGCGAGTTTCCAGATAAGCGATCGCCAAATCCAACCCCAGAGCATCATGACCGAGGGGCGTACCCTCTACCCCGCTAATACCAGGACACATCTGGCGTTTATTCACAACCGCTACGGGACCGTCTGTGGTAGCTGCTTCACACAAACGACGATACAAATCATCCAGGTCTTCGCCTTCTCCTGTTAGTACAGTTAGCCCATGTCCAGCTAAGGTTTGACTGACATTAAAACCTGGTAAATAATCTGAAGGGTATCCACTACAGGTAGAATTGTTATCGTCAACAATTAACTTGACATTGAGATTTTTGGCTACAGCTAAACGTGCTGCTTCGGCATTATTTCCTTCTTGCTGTGACCCATCTGATCCCAGACAAAAGACTACCCGATTCGGATTGGCGATCGCTACTCCATTCACATAAGGCCACATATGTCCCAATCTCCCAGCACTAAATTTCACCCCAGGAGTGCGTCCCCGTTCTGGATGAGCAAGAAGTTTGGAATAGGGTTCTCGATAGTGCAGCAGATTTTCAGCATCAAGATCGCCGAGTAGAGTCGCCATGAGATATTGTGTGGCAACTCGGTGTCCGGCTTCATCGAAGAAAATCGGTACAAACTTATCTGGTACTCCCCGAAAGAAGGCATCTAGAATCATAACTTCGGGAACTGTATCATAAGCCCCTCCTGTATGACCGCCTACGCCTTTTGCTGCTGCTATGGCAGTAAAAAAAACAATCGTGTCTCGGCAAAGTTGAATATTAGAATGAAGTGTTTCTCGCTGGTCGTTAGTCAGTGTTGAATTAGTCGGGTCTAATTTCAACGGCTTGTAAGCATCTAAGTCAATAGGAAAGCGGAGGGTTGTAACAGTCATTGATTTTCGTTCCTTATACTATTTTGGATTTGGAATTTGAGATTGTCGTAATCATTTTTCAAACCTGACTGAATTTGAATCGAAAATTTTTTAATCAATAATTTTAAACTCTTACTCTTTGGGACTAGGTGACTCTGCCATATTCTTAATCAGCAACGCTAGAAATTAAGTTAACTTCCCGCTTTGACGGAAAATAAGACTTGAGCCTCAGAATAGGCTGCTCTAAACAATACCAACTCACAATTGAAATAACTAATGTCAATACTCCACCAACTAAAAAACTAGCTAAATGTCCTAGGATAAAAGACTCACCAACGTATTCATAAATCCTGTCACGCAGCATCCACAAAATGGGGAAATGATAAACGTATAAACCGTAGCTAATAGTGCCTAATTGTTGTAGCGGCAACCAACTTAGGCATCTGACTAAAAGGCTATTTTCTGATTGTGTAACTGACAAAATTAACAGTGAACTAAAGAAAATAGCTATTATAGAAAAGCCGATTGACTGAACTACTGGATTAAATGGCTCAAGTCCTCCTTGAGTTATAACTATGATGCTCAAACTAATCCCACTCACAATCACCAATATCGGCGACATCCATAGTAGCCGAGGAAGTGTGCGCTCTGAGCGCATCCACAAAGCTATCAAAGAACCCATGGCTAGCGTATCTACACGACAGAGAGGATTAAAGTATATACTCAGAGCAAGGGTAGGAGTTAAGAGAGGGGTCAATAACAACCAACTGCGAAAAAAGACCGCAGACAAAATAACTATTCCCAAAAACCAGCTTAACAGTCGGCGAGGAAGAATATAAATTAACGCCGGACAGATAAGATAGAATTGTTCCTCAACGGCTAAACTCCAAAAATGATCGAGTGGCCCACGGTCAAAGACTCCTTGAACGATCCATTTCCAGTTTTCTAGGTAAAACCAATACCAAATTTGGGAACTATCTAAATTATTTTCATATTCATAACTCCGAATAAGCGGATGTATTACTCCTAAAAAAATGGTCAAAAAAACATAATAAACTGGAAAAATTCTGAGCATTCGTCTGGCATAGAAATTTATGAAAAATGTCTCTTGTTCGCGGGTGTCAAGGACGATTCCTGTAATCAGAAACCCAGAAAGAACAAAAAAAGCATCGACCCCACACCAACCTAAGCTCATCAGGGTTTTGTAAAAAGAGTCCGCAAATTCAATATGTTCAGATGCAACATATGAAATACAATGGTACAGAAAAACTAACAAAATAGCTATGCCACGATAGCCATTCAATACTGGCATATAGCCCCGTAGCATACTAGACACTTTTTCTGGGTCAGGGGATGATTCTAATTTTAACATTCAGGAAAATCTCATAAATTACTTAATTTAATTATTTTTAAAAGTTACTTAACCCTTGCAGTACACCTTAAGACCATCCCAAATGCCCATTACACCAGGATAAGGGCTGTGGTAAACATTCTTCATTGTCTGAATTTTCTCGACCAATTTGGGTTCAGAATTTCCGACAGCAATTCCCTTTAACCCTGTCTCAAATAGTGACAAATCGTTGAGAGTATCTCCACAAGCAATTGTGTCATCGAGATTAAAATTCATTTCTGCCAAAAATTTAAGGAGTGTTGGGCCTTTAGAGATTCCTTTTGGCATGACATCAAAATAATGGTTATTTAGTCTGATATCATACGACAGGATAGAATCAAATCCAGCCTCGATCACTTTTTGGATGGTTTTAGGTTGCAAATATTCTGGTTCATAGTAGTAGGATACACGATAGTGGGGATTAACAGGCTGTAATTCTATTCCTGGTTCATTGGCTAATAACGCTTTAACTTGTTCGTTAGCATTTCCCCAAGTTTGCGCCACCCAGTCTTGTAAAACAGAAATAGGCTCGAAGGTTTCACCATGTACGATTGTAGTTCCGACATCAGCAATGATGTAGTCGGGTTGGGGAATGTTGGGATCGTTGTATAGTTCACTAATACGGTCAAGTTCTCTGCCTGTCACATACACCAAAAGAATGCGATCGCGCTGGTTTTGAATATATTGATAAAATTCAGATCGTTGTTGGTTAGAGCCACCAAGAAACGTTCCATCTAAGTCAGTCGCCAACAGCAGTGAGTGATTAGAGTCCATAAATAAAATTAACCCAAAATTAATCCACAGCGCGGTGCAAGTGTGAAGTTGAGACTTCTTTGTGCTGCTTCACCACTCCAATTTACCTCATTAGAGCCATAGGTGAATAATACTTGGTTAGGCTCCGATGCGGAAGCCGCCGCAAGGCTGTGCCACGATGGCTGAATACTGACTTCTGCTGTTTCATTTCCAGCATTAACTGCAATTACCAACACTTCTTCTGCCAATATCCGCGCAAAAACGTAAATTTGTCCTTCAGCATACAACGTTTGGTACTCACCAATCCGCAGTGCTGCGTGAGTATGGCGCAGTGTAATTAGTTGACGATGATATTCCAGAATATCTCGCTTCCACTCTTCTTTTGAAGGAAAAGCTTTACGACAATCTGGATCGTAACCACCAGTCAAACCGACTTCATCACCATAGTATATGCAAGGTGCGCCAGGAAAAGTAAATAGTAACAGTGTTGCTAAATATAAACTTGGGCGATCGCCTCCTGCAACGTCGATCAGCCTCGCTGTATCGTGATTGTTGATCCCGTTAAGCTGAGTTAACTGAATTTCCCAAGGATAAAGTTGCAGCAACTCATTAATTTTATCCCCATATCCAGCAGCATCTATTGGAGGAGGTGGAGCATATTCTTTAAAATGACCTTTGACTTGGCGATCGCCTACAACAAAAGCAGTCGTAGCGATCAGAAAAGGCAGACTTGACACCCCATCAAATTGTGTGCCATCTAACCACTCACTCGCGTCCATTGGAATTTCTCCAACAATATATGCTTCGGGATCGATCGCCTTGACGCGATCGCGAAACTCTTGCCAAAAGCCTGGAGTTTTGATGTAATCCGCAGAATCCAAACGCCAACCATCTGCACCAAGCTTAATCCAGTGTTCACCTACACGCATAATATATTCGCGTACTCCAGGATGATCTGTATTGAACTCTGGTAAAGCCCGATGGTCGTTCCATGAAGCATAATTAGCGGGACGAGACTCATCATAGGGTGAGATAGGCCAGCCTTGAATCTTGAACCAATCTAACCAAGGGGAATTTGAGCCGTTTTCCAGGATATCATTGAAAAAATAAAAGCCCCTACTGGCATGATTAAAAGTTCCATCTAAGACAATTTTAATATTACGCTGATGAGCTTCCTTGAGTAGACTTGCAAACGCTTCATCCCCCCCTAATAATGGGTCGACTTGATAATAATCAAGCGTATGATAACGATGATTGCTCGCCGAGCTAAAAATTGGATTTAGGTAAATTGCATTAATGCCTAAATCTTGTAAATAATCCAGTTGTTCGATCGCCCCCCAAAGATTTCCCCCCTTATAACCGTGAAACGTAGGAGGAGCATCCCAGTCTTCTAAAGGTACATCAAGCAACCACTTTTGGTGTGGTGGGACAGTCCTAGCAAAGCGATCGGGAAATATTTGGTAGAAAACGGCGTGTTTAACCCAGTTTGGTGTATGAATCTGCATTGATAACTTCCTGATTGCAGCTCAAAAATCCGAAATAATCCAGCGCTTTTAAAATCTCTGCGGCGAAGTGAGATCGGGGCAGATAGCGCAAATCTTATAGGGAGACATGATGCCACTATAATAGCTCTGGCTGGACATATCCCAATAATACCCCAACAGGGTACGCTTTGGAAAATGGATTGGGTAGCGGTTATCGTCAAAAGCATAATTGACTGATATTGTCAAGTCAGTAAATGCCTCTCCACTGTAATTTGTACATTTATAAATTAATTGCTAAAATTTCCTAAAATTATGTTATATATTCTCAATTCCAGCGTTAAAATCAATGGTAACAAAATTGATTGAGTTTAGAGGAGAAATGATGGGAGTATCTTTCCTGGAAAATCTTAGACAAAAAACAGAGCTAGAATTTAACGTATTAAAGTTTAGAATAGATAATTTGGGCAAACAAAATTTTAAATGTCCTATCTGTGGTTACTATGGGCCATTTCGTGATTTATCTATGCCAACGGGATCGGTAGCAAAGCACGAAAGATGTATTAGATGTCGGTCTTGGACAAGACATCGCTTGCAACAGTTAGTCTTAAATGAGTTATTTAAAGACTACGATATTTCTACAAAAAAAATATTACATTTTGCACCCGAAAAATTTTTTAATAAAAATTTCCAAAGGTTATTTCAAGATTATATCAGTGCAGATATCCAGATGGAAGGTGTAGACGTTAAATGTGATATGACCAATTTACCCTTTGAAGATGCAGAATTTGATTTTGTCTGCGCTTGCCATGTCCTCGAGCATATTAAAGATGATGACAAAGCACTTTCAGAAATTAGAAGAGTCTTAAAACCCAATGGCATTGCTATCTTACCCGTTCCTATTCTGGGGAAAAAGACGATAGAATACCCAGAACCTAATCCCAATGAATGGGATCATGTGAGATGTCCGGGAGAAGATTATTACGATCGCTATTTAAAATTTTTCTCTATAGTAAAACTTTACTCTTCTACAGATTTTTCTGACATCAATCAAATATACATTTATGAAGATAGGACTGTGTGGCCTAATGAACCCTGTCCTCTCCGTCCACCAACTGAGGGAGAAAAACATATTGATATTATTCCAGTATGTTATGTTTAGTCACTATTTATAATTGATGGGTTCGGGAGAGAAGTATCGGTGCAACCCCAAGCTGTCAGAGCAAGATAATCGAAGAATAAATCTTGCTTAGGGTGTTTACAGTTTTGTTGCCAAGGTTTAGGAAAAGTCGCAAAGTGGACTATATGAGGATTATGAAGCACCTGATTAAAGACATCTTCTGTGTAGGGACTCTCTGTCCATGATGAATACTCGTATATCGCTTGCATTTGATTCCATCTTGGATCTAGTTCTCCCCATTTGCCTGCAAGCACTCCATTTAGTCCATCCTGATCGTGCCAGCGTACATAATCCCTATTTTGTTCGAGGAATTCTATAGCCTTTGTGCCTATATTGTCAGCTCGCCACTTTTCAAGATTAATGACTAAAACTCCAGCATTAAAGTATTTATAATCTGGAGAAAGTCCTATTTCCTGATAGTTCCTCAACCCTTTAGCTTTTCTTATATATCGCTGCCAAATATCCTGAACCGCCAATACATAGTTATCTCCAATATCACTATTCCATAACTGTTCTAAATCTCCCAAAACGACAATATCGCTGTCTAGATAAATTGCTTTATCGAAATGTTGCGGAATAAGTTCAGGAATAAAAAGTCTGTAGTAAACAGCAAGGGTGTTATATTTTTCATCAATTTTCATATTGACAAATAGCGCTTCATCTGGCTGCACCCAGAAAATCTCTATCAGCTCTGAATCAAGGGATTTAAGGATCTTGTGTTTTTTGGCTGGCGTAATATTTCCATCAAGGACATATAGGAGTACCTTACGTTTATTTTTGAGATTCACAAGTGCTGACTTAACGGTAACAGCCAATGCCATAGCATAGTTATCATCTGCCGTGGAAACAAGAACAATTGGTTGATTTTTTGTATTAGTCATTAGTGGAAAAATCCTTCCTAGTTGCTTCTCAAAAATCCGAAATACTCCAGCCCTTCTAAAATCCCAGCCGCTAAGTGACTTTTTGCCAGGTAGCGCTTCCCAGGTGGAGAATTTTCATGCCACTCTAATACTTCTGGCTGGGCGTTACCAACGATAATGCCACAGGAGGGAACGCTTTGGAACATAGACAGATCGTTACCCGAATCGCCGCAAATAATCGTGCGATCGCCAGTAAAGCCTAAACGCTGTTGCAGAAAGAGGACTGCTAACCCTTTATTAGCCCGCTGAGGCAGTATGTCTAAATATGTGCCGCCAGCGCAGTCTACCATTTGGATTGCCAAGCCTTGGCTTTTGAGGATTGCCTCTAACTGAGGCAGCAGGGTGTAAAGGTCATCTGGCTTCGTATAGTAGCTGACTTTGAGGGGAGTCTGCTCAACAGGAGGCTGGAGGACGAAGGTAGGAAATTGCCTTCCTACCTCAACCACCTGCTGTCGGTTCCAACCCTCCAACAGCTTGGCAGTCCAGTCTGTGTCTGGGGTATAGCTACCCTGATAATAAATCTCCGTACCAACGGACAGCACTAATATATCGGGTTCTAACAGTTCTTTTTCCGCTATCAGTTGTTGATAGAGGGGGAGCGATCGCCCCGTAGCATAACAAATAACCGTACCGTAGGTTCGACGCTGCTCGCTCAACCACCGATTCAAGTTTTCCAAGGCGACATCATCGCCAACCAAGGTGTAATCCAAATCCGTGACAAATAAAAACTTAGCCACTGCTCTTGCTTTAAAAATACTACTGCTCCAGCACCAAGCCAAAACGTTTATTATTATAAAGCTATATTAAGCATTTAGTTAAGTTATGAACCTTACGCCCCCAAGCCAGTATGACTTTCTGCCTCGCTTCTACCGCCTAGCGATCGTCAATGTTCTATCCAACATCATGGTGCCGCTATCGGGTTTATGCAGCGTGGCTTTTTTGGGTCATCTGACAGACATCCACTCTTTAGCTGGGGTCGCCTTGGGTAGCATATTGTTTAACCTCATCTACTTTAGTCTCGAATTCTTACGCATGGGGACTACTGGGGTGACAGCTCAAGCAGTTGGGCGAGATGACCGAGAAGCCATGCTGCTAGTGGGATTGCGGAATGGCTTAATCGCTCTTGGCTTGGGATTAGCCCTCTTGATTTTGCATTACCCTGTGCGAGAGGTGGGGTTTGCCTTGTTGAATGCTGAACCCGAGGTCAAGGCTTCAGGTATTGCCTATTTCGATGCTCGGATTGCGGGGATGCCAGCCGCTTTGCTCAACTTTGTTCTCATTGGTTGGCTTGTGGGACGGGAGAAGAACAATAAGGTTTTAGTGCTGTCGATTGTTGGTAACGCTGCCAATGTTATCTTGAACTACCTTTTAATTATCCAGTGGGGCTGGGACAGTACAGGGGCTGGAATATCCGAAGCATTTAGCCAGTATCTAATGTTGTTGGTGGGCCTAGTTTTAGCAATCCCAGGAATTCAGTGGCAAGAAATTCAAGCCGTCGCTCCACAGCTTAGGGATTTATCAGCTTTCAAAACTACTTTTGCTCTCAATAGAGATATACTTACTAGAACTTTAACTGAAGTGGCCACCTTCACCATCTTTGGCAATCTCAGTGCCACAATGGGGACCGTTCTTTTTACTCAGAATACCTTGTTGATGCAGATAGGGCAAATGAGCGTCTACTTTACTAATGGACTCGGTTATGCCGTCGAAACATTGACCGGAAACTTTAAAGGTCAGGGGGAAAAGGAGAAGTTTATCCCTTTAGTGAGAGTTTCAGTGGCAAGCAGCTTGGTAGTAGGATTCAGCTTTGCCGCAGCGTGTGTATTCTTTCCCCAAAACATATTTGGGTTGTTGACCAACCATACTGAAATTACTTCACACATTGATACATATGCTTGGGGATTAATCTTGTTACTGGCATTTGCTTCAGCTTCCACGATGCTGGAAGGATATTTCTTAGGTTTAGCCCAAGGGGATATCATTCGCAACGTCAGCTTGATTGCCTCTGTCGTTGGATTTGCCCCATCAGCTATAGCCGCTTGGTACTTCCACAACAATCATATTTTGTGGCTGTCGGTGTCGTTGTTCCTGTTTGCCAAAACGGCTCTGCTGGCAGTGTACTTAACAAAATCGCTTAGCAGTGATGCCAAAACCGAGCCTGTCTCTCCGGTGCCGGTCGGAAATTAATAACACATCTCAACCCCGCACTAGCTCCAGAAGGCGCTAGCCCTCTCTTACAAATATCTTTTGGGACCGCCTACGCTAGAGAAAAACATAAAGCTTGGGGTAGAAGGCATGAAAGTATTGTGCAAGTAACCCTCTACAAACTATATGGGTTTATGACGGGATGCTTTCTACCTTTTCTTTGGATCTAGACAAATATAAAAAAATAATTATATTTTTCGGCTCGCCCTATCCTTGTCCTACAATCTTAGAGTCCGCTATAACAGGCTTGCAATGAGAGAACCACCAGGAGCTGACATTATTCTTCTCAACAGTCAGCACCAAGTTTTACTCGTACTTCGGGATAATAAAGCCTCTATCCCTTTTCCGAATACTTGGGCATTACTTGGAGGGTATATAGAAGAAAATGAGCCTCCGGAAGTAGCGATTCGCAGAGAACTACTTGAGGAAATGGAACTAGAGCTAGGTGAAGTAAAATTCTTCAAGTCTTATGTGTGGGAAGAATGCGACGAACACATTTTTTGGACTCGAATAGATTTAGATATCTGTAATACCAAGCTTCACGAAGGTCAGAAATTAGCTTACTTTAGTCGAGAAGAAATCGAACATCTTGATTTTGCCTCTCACTATCATGAAATAATAGCGGAATTTTTTGATAGTTTAGATAAAATTATATAACTAAGCATTAATTAAAGATCATGAATAATCCAATGAATGAAAACTTCACGACTGTACTGCCGGAAAATATTGCCAAAGGACTTGCGCAGGCTTTAGATCGACTACCAGGGGGAAAAACGGCGAAAATAGAAAAATCCAATGTGGAAGGGGCGTTCAATCACATCTTATTCATTACAACAGAGGAAGATCGCTACGTTTTTCGTGCTAGACGCGAGAGTTCTTCAGAAGAAATTGAGGCATACATGAGGTATATGTATGAAGCTACTAGCTTTTTAGAAGCTGGAGGAATATTTAAACTCAGGAATATTGCTCAAGAAATTGACTTTCTCAAAAGCGCACTCGCTGTAGGCTTACCTGTTCCTAAGTTAATTCATGCCGATACAGATTGGATGCTGATTGAATATATAGAAGGGAAAACGTTCCATGAATTTGTCAAGGCTGGAGAAGTAGAAATTCTCCTCAAGATTCTGAAGGAACTTAATGTAGCTCACAGACAGGGAATTATTTATGGCGATCGCTGGGGCGATAATGAAATTATAGACTCCCAGGGAAACGTTCGCATGATTGATTTTGATATTGAATGGTCTTACGAGGGAGTCAGCAATGGAATTGTTGAAGCTTTAGAAATGGCGGTTCCCATTTTTCATTCTCTGAGACTGACAAGCACTCGTAATGATTTATTAAAAACAGTTCAAAATGATGCCTTGCCATTGCTGAAATCTTGGGGATATAAAATTGATATAATTGGGAAGTTTATTGAAGGTTTTTGTAACTTCTACCTTGACCCCAATAAGCCAAGTAATGTCTGGTCTTTACCGCCAGAATTGTATGTCTCAATGACTGAACCAGCAAATCGATTGATTGCCATATTTGCTGAAGCTGGATAAACGCTACTAAAACACGCGGAACTACAGGAAGCTGTTGTACCCCGCCAAACCAAAAATGATGGCGGGGTACAATAGACATCTTGCATGAATCAATCTTCATTCCCAAATTTGATGGGGCAAACGAGTAATCATATGTGTTTATCTGTGTACTACTACGCAGAAGCAAGCTACCTCTGTGGTTAAAAACTCTAAAATTTCGGCATTGCTGAATCGAGAGATGAATGGCTAAGCATGATGAGGAACAGGCACATTTCTTAGAGGAGGTCTATTTAGGATGAAAAAAATCTTATTAGGATTGAAGTCAGAGACTTACGAACATCCTTTCGATCGCAAAGCTTTAGCGTCTCTAGAAAAGATGCCTGGAGTTTCTTTATTGCTGAAGAAAGTGAATGAGTACGGTATCGATCGCCTACTCCGTTTGCAATGTTTGGGCAGTGATTTTCGCGTGACTCCCAACAATTTTCCGGGGTTGTCTCAGGCGTTGGAAGAAACTTGTCAAATTCTCGATTTATCTCCCTGTCCAGATTTATATTTGTTTCGCGGCATGGGGCATATTATTACCGTTACGATTGGTATTGAAAGTCCAATTGTAACGGTGAATTTAGAAGCCTACGAATGGCTTTCTAGCCAGGAACTGATTTATGTATTGGGGCATGAAGTCGCCCACATTAAGAGTCAGCATTTGCTCTATCATCAAATAGCGATGGTGATGCCGCTTTTAAAGAATTGGGTGAATGCAGCGACATTAGGATTTGGCGGTTTGGCGGCTAATGGGGTAGAACTGGCGTTCTGGAATTGGTTAATGATGGCAAGGTTTACAGCGGATCGGGCGGCGTTACTGGCTTGTCAGGATGTGGATGTAGCGATCGCCGCGTTGATGAAACTTGGCGGTTTACCCAGTTGCTATGTAACACCGGAAGCGATCGCTGATTTCCTCGTTCAAGTGCGCGAATTTAGCGACAACAGTGTAGAGTCTCAAGATACACTTACTAAGTTACTCAGTTTCAACGAGTCCAGAGAATCTTGGGTCGTGATGCGCGCTTCGGAACTCCTAAAATGGGTCGATTCAGGAGACTATAAAACCTTACTCGAACAACCCAATCAGCCACCACCATTATTATTAGACTCAGATGCGACAGAAGATTGGAATTTCCTAACGTCTTGGTAAATTCCGTATGCTATAGCAAAGTGCTGAGTAATGAACAGATGAAGGCGTTGCTAATTCCTGGGATGAAATAGGACTAGATGCTTGGAACTTCGTTCCACATCATCTCGCTTTTGAGCAACGCCAAAATTTCTATTCACGCAAGAGGTCTAATCTCAATTTAAGTTGAGATCCTTCATCGTTTTAACGTTATAGTAACGGCTATCTGTTAGAGCATTTGGAACTTGATTGGATCTAAAGGCTGCTACTAAATCCTGAATTGCCTCTTCCACCGTATGTGAAGGCACAAATCCTAATTCTTTCTTGATTTTTTCTGAGGAAATATGGTAAGAACGAAGATCGTTAGTGGGTGTAGTGACGATTTCTACAGATCCCACTACCTTATTAATCATCTCAGCAATTTCCATCAAGGTATGATTTTCGTAGCCAGCATTGAAGATTTTCCCATCGATAGCTTCATCTGACCATTGGAGAGACTTAAGATAAAGATCGGTCATATCCTCAATATGAATATTGGGGCGTTTCTGCTGACCGCCAAAAACTGTAATCTTGCCATTGTTGATAGCTTGAGTGGTGAGAATATTGACCACTAAATCTAAGCGCTGGCGGGGAGAGTAGCCGCACACTGTCGCCGGACGCAGAACTAAAGTGACAAATCCTGGTTCTCGCTTACTCAGCAATACTTCCTCACATAAAGCCTTGTAACGGGAATAGTCTGTCAAAGGCAGAAGCGGCAAGTCTTCTGTAACATTGTCAGTTTCTTTAATCCCGTAAACACTGGAAGAAGAGGCATAAATAAATCGCTTGACTCCTGAATCTTTCGCTACATCCACCAAGTCAACAAACGCATCATAATTAATTGAACGACCCAAATCCGGATCTAATTCAAAACTCGGATCGTTGGAGATGCAAGCTAAATGAATCACCGCATCGCATCCCGGCATAACTTTTTCAAGCAGTGCGCGATCGCGGATATCTCCTTGAATCTCCTCCAGATTAGGATGATTTTTGACAGCAGCTAGCACATTTATCCCGTAGATATAGAGATCTAGCACCTTGACTTGATATCCAGCTTGCAGGAGTTTAGGAACTAAGACAGCTCCCACATAACCTGCACCACCCGTAACCAGAACTTGTTGCATCGAATTCATAGATTGATTGGTTCCTGACAGTCTTCTAGAACGTACAAATTGTTTTGGCGAACTTCAATAAGCGAGCTTTCTCCACAGGCTTTTCATTCCCCAGTATATTGGCAGCGATCGCTCCTGCCAAATTCCCCAAGAACGACCCCAGCCTTAGAGGTAAACCTAACTTGGCGCTCAAACTAGCTAGGGCAAAAAAGGCATCTCCTGCACCTGTAGTATCTTTGACCTGTTGTGTCATAGCAGGAGTCATTTCCAGTTCTCCATCTGCCTGAATTCCCAACGATCCGGAATCGGCCATTGTCAACCAGCCTTGTTGCGCCCCTAAATGGGATTGCAAAAGCTTCAGTAGTTCGTGGCGATCGCCGTACCGATTAGAAAAGGCGAGGCGAAGTTCCTGCTCGTCTATACAAAATGTATCGGCTCGTCGATATTTACTGATTAGGTTGTAACCGTAATTGGCGCTGTTCGTTTGGCAGTTAACAGCTAGGAACGGTGCTTGAGCTTGAACCAGCTCCATCACCGATGAATCAATTAATCCATGACCATAGTCAGCCAAAACGACTATATCGTAGCTTTTGATGGACTTCTCCAAAGAATCTAAGAGTTTTTCGCGCTCCTGGGGTGCTAGTCCGTCCTCATCTATAGAATTAATCGCAAAGAGTTGCGTATAACCCTTTGTTTTGCCTTGCTGTTCAATATAACGGCATTTGGTTATAGTGGAATAGCCTTCTGCCTGATGCAAATTTAGATGAAGCGACGAATCATTGATATGATTTGCAATCAAGCGATGCACATCAGGTTCACTCCCGATCGCACTTGCTACTGTAACAGAATTAGCGAAACTGGCAAGATGGCGAGCAATAGCAAAAATTCCTCCCAGGTGCTGTTCTTTTTTCACAAATCGAGTGGACGGCGCTCTACCTTTCGATGTTAATCCTTGAACAGTACAGTGAACAAACTCATCAATAATGACATCACCAAGCACTAAAACCTTAAGCGGCTGCATCGCCTCCACAGCATCTCTAACCTGCTCAAACGGATACTGCTGAGTCAAATCCCTAGCGTAATCCTTTAATTCAGCAGGGACAACATTAAGGTAATTGTTAATCAACCGCGTTGAGCTAAAAGTGATTTCCTGGGTATAGCGAACATCGCCCCCAAAAGCTCTAACCTGGGCGACTTCTAGGTCAATATTTTTGGTTACATCTTTGCTTGCGTCAGCATATTCATCTCCCTTGCAGTAAATATGGGGACGCACTTTCTCAATCACCTCTAACGCCGTTACTTTCGGGGTTAAGATAACGTAATCAACGCACGCTAGTGCCGCTAGAGAACTGAAACGCAGGTCATCAGAAAATATCGGTCTTCCCGGCCCTCGATTAACGTAGGGAGCAGCCGTGAGGGAAATCACTAACAAATCTCCCATCGCTTTAGCGGCTTGCAAATGAGCGATGTGTCCTGGGTGAAGTAAATCAAACACTCCATTACAGAGGACGATTTTAGACCCCTGTTGTCGGTAGCGAGCAAGTACCTCTGCACAGGTTTCAAAATCAAGATACTTTTCTGTATTGATTGCTATTTCCATTGAGACTAAGTTTCCTCAAGTACATAATCAATGTTTTACCTTTGGTAACGATTAAGATGCTTCGTCTTCAGCAATGCTCAGAGAGCTATCTTTATCAGAACTAGGCAAAGTCCCCTTAACCAAACCATCTATAATACAGTGACAAATGCACAGATGCATGATTTCTGCAAAACCGTAGGACATAGTCGGAACGTAAAAATTCAGATGTCCAAGTTGACGCAAGGGGTTATTAGCTTGGAAGGCAGAGAGGGTAATTACTTGACAATCCATTTCTATTGCTTGGCGAACGCCAGCAAGGATGTTAGCTGACTCTCCCGAACTGCTAATCGCAAACAAAATATCTCCAGATTGAGCAAATAGAGAAATTGGTTTGCTAAAAACCTGTTCGTAGCCGAAGTCATTACTAACGGCTGTCAGTGAGGCGCTGTCGTTGAAGGCGATCGCTCGAATATTACCATTACGCCAGTAGTCAACTGCCTGATGGCTGGCTACACTTGCACTCCCCCCATTACCAATGAACATAACTTTTCGCTGCTGCTGATTTTGCCGATGTACTAAATCAGCCGCTCGATTTATCCCTTCAGAAATTGAGAGAGATTTACCTTGACGATTGGTTATCTGAAATTTCTCGCCCAAGGCAGCTAGTTGGCGAAAGTAATGAATGGAAAACGGCAGTGGTTGGGGTAGCATTGAATACATATATATTCTGTTATTTGCTGAGGGGGTGACAACGCCTCTGAAACCTTGATGGGTTAAGCATTTAGGCTCCTGAACCTCGCTCAAGATAACAACAAATATTATGACAGGCTGAGTGACATTATGAGAGTAGCGCTCGCCCCCAATTTTCATTCTAAGAAAGTCTAAACCCGAAAAAGTAGCGCTCGCCAGCCTCTATCTTTTCGATCGCGATCAACTTAAACCCTTCTAAGCGCAAAGCTTTCAACTTGCGTGCCACCCCGTCAGGACTTGGACGCAACCGAGCAATTTTAACAGACGTGATATTAGACCCAAAACGCCGATCTCTTTTTAAGAAATTACTTTTTTAAAGCGAGCAGCGCTCGCAAGTTAGCGATCGCCCTACGCATCTACTTCCTTCCACCCATCCTCCAACAGCATCCGCATTCTGGTCCACTTTCTTGCGCCCGGTTTTTGCCGCCAGCACCGACAGTTTACGGTGCAGGGATTCGGACATATCCACGGTAAACCTGACAGTCGCTTCTTTGTCGGGTGCTTGCAGTTTGCTCATCAGGCTGCTCTCCTTTGATTGAACAGGTGCGGGTTCTGGTGCCGATGCTTCCGGCTGCGGTGCTGTTAGGCATCTTGAGGGCAGCGATGGCAGCCCGCGACCATATTCTGCAAGCGATCGGCAAAACACCGTCGATTTGGGGTGTCGCTCAGTTAATGACTGTGACAACTTCAACTACCGAAAATACTGATAAGCCGAACTCTTCTATTTGATGCTGATATTGTTCCGACAATACTGATGATTTCTGATACTCCAACAACGATCGCGCGCGACCGTCAGTGCTGGCTTTAGTGGTTCTCTAGTAGCGACTCACCTGTTAAAAACAGCTAACCGCCCCTTGCTAATCAAGCCGATTGAGCGCGAGCGCGATCTTGGCAAGGGAGTTGCCCATAGCACCACCAACAGTCCAGTTCGTCTTTTAACCCTTGATCTTGAGTGTGCCTTGCTGTAAGATAAAATTCAGCTATACTACGGCAACCCGGTCGGTTTATAGTATAAACTACATAAGTCCTAATTAAACGAGACATTTAGCAAGGAGTTCAGGAGACGAATCATGAGCAAGTGGTTTGCCATTGCCAGACGTAGGTTACTGCTATTTTTTATTTCAGGGCTGTTTCTATCGCTATTAGTCAATGCCTGTAATTCTTCCTCTCCTGGAACTAACACTACAGCAGCATCTCCCGGCTCATCTCCTACGGCAGTGCCTACAGTAGTACGTTTAGATTATGCCTACTACAATCCTGTCAGTCTCGTACTCAAAGAGAAAGGCTGGCTAGAAGAAGACTTAGCCAAAGCCAATATCAAAGTCGAATGGGTTCTCAGTCAAGGTAGTAACAAGGCATTAGAGTTTCTCAATGGCAGCAGCATTGATTTTGGCTCGACTTCTGGTGCTTCCGCACTGATTGCCAAAGCCAATGGCAATCCCATCAAATCTATTTACGTTTACTCGAAGCCCGAATGGACAGCATTAGTAACTACTGCAAATTCTTCCATTCAAAAAGTCGCCGATCTAAAAGGCAAGAAAGTTGCAGCAACGCGCGGAACAGATCCGTTTATTTTCTTGTTGCGTGCCTTAGATCAAGTCGGTTTGACTGCCAAAGATGTGGAAATTGTGCCTTTACCCCACGCTGACGGTAAAGCTGCCCTTGAGAAAGGCGATGTCGATGCCTGGGCTGGTCTCGATCCATTTATGGCACAGACAGAAGTAGAAAAAGGCTCGAAACTTTTCTTTCGCGATACCAAACTAATTAGTCAAGGCTTTTTGAATGTCCGCGAGGCATTTGCCAAACAATATCCTGAACAAGTTAGTCAAGTGCTAACCGCCTATGAGAAGGCACGGAAATGGGCGATCGCAAATCCCAGCGAACTCAAGCAAGTTGTAATTAAAGCATCGAAGCTGACAGAAGCCGTAGCAACTAAACAATTAGAAGAGCGAACCGATATATCAAACTCATCGATTGGTGACGAACAAAAAGCCGTTATTAGTGCTGCTGGGGATGTCTTGAAAAAAAGCGGCGTAATCGAGAATTCCGTTGACGTGATTACAGCAGTTAACGATTTAATCGATCCGCAGTATGTGGCAAAGATTGCTAAATCCTAAGTAAAAAACATCTGCTGTGGATATATAGCAATTCTCAAACGAGTGAGGTACGTAGTTGGGCTTTAGCCCTCTAATTGTGCTTATGTAGTAAGTGAGGTAAGCACCTAACAACTCCATTACCAACTAACAGTGATACCTCATCTACCTGAGAAGGGCTGTAGCGATTCTCAAACAAGTGAGGTACGCTCGCAGCAATTAGCAGTTAGCAATTAGCAATTAACCATTAGCAATTAGCAATAAGTTATGGGACAAAGACTTGCGATCGCAATCTCAAGCGCACAAACAGGTAATATTTGGGAACTTCTCAGTCGTCTGGGCAGAGCGAAAGGCTTGCTCTTGCCAGTCTTTCTCTTAATATTGTGGGAAAGCCTGTCTAGGTTTGGCTTTGTTCCTCCTAACTTGTTACCTGCTCCCTCAACTATTCTCACAACAGTTTGGCAGATCGGTGCAGCAGGGGAACTATGGCAGCACATCGGCATTACACTCTATCGAGTCTTTGTTGGCTTCTTGATTGGTACATTTTTTGCCACTATTCTAGGAGGATTAACAGGCTATTCTTGCCTAATTCACGATTTACTCGACCCGCTTTTGCAGTCACTCCGCAACATTCCTTCCCTCGCATGGGTGCCGCTATTCATCCTCTGGATGGGAATTCATGAGCCTTCTAAAATTGCTCTGATTGCCGTTGGAGTCTTTTTCCCCGTTTACTTAAATCTCATGAGCGGCATTCACAATGTCGATCGCAAATTGGTGGAGGTTGGCAAAATCTATAGACTTAATGATTGGCAGCTTATCAGCCGTGTGTTCTTGCCCGCGACATTGCCTGCCTACATTGTCGGTTTGCGGAGTGGCTTGGGTTTGGGCTGGATGTTTGTCGTGGCGGCTGAATTGATGGGAGCCAGTCAGGGCTTAGGCTTCTTATTGATCGATGGGCAAGCGACTGGACGACCCGCCATCACCCTCGCCAGCATTCTCTTGTTTGCGATTTTCGGAAAAGTGACTGACTCAATTATTGGCTTTGCATCGCATAGGCTACTCCATTGGCAGGATGTTCACGCTTCCAACCATTAGTTCAAAACATTAGTTTCAAGCATTCATTCAAAGCGCCAAGGAGGAAACATATATGCTAATCATCGAAGGACTACATAAGCGATTTAAAAATGGTTTTGTAGGATTGGAGTGTATTAATTTAACTGTTAATCGTAGCGAGATTGTTAGTTTAATTGGTACGAGTGGTTGCGGCAAAAGTACACTTTTACGGATCGTTGCCGGATTAGATATGCCAACTTATGGAGATGTGCAAATTGACAATATTCGCATTAGCAAACCTCATCCAGAAATTGGTGTAATATTTCAAGAACCTCGGCTGATGCCTTGGTTAACCGTCTGGGAAAATGTGCAGTTTGGTTTGCATCATTTACCGAAAGATGAACGCAAGGCACGGGCAAGTGATGCTCTAGTTAAGGTTGGATTACAAGATTTTGCTCGTTTGCTGCCGCGTCAACTATCAGGAGGAATGGCCCAACGGGTGGCGATCGCGCGTGCCCTCGTCACTAATCCTTCTATTTTATTGCTAGATGAACCCTTTAGTGCTCTCGATTCCTTTACTAGAATGCAATTACAGGATCGTCTGTTAGAAATTTGGCAATCCGATCGCCAGACGATGATTCTTGTCACCCATGATGTTGAAGAAGCACTGATTTTAAGCGATCGCGCGATAGTCATGCGTGGCAACCCTGGACGCATCCATCTCGAGTTAGATATCGATCTTCCCCGTCCCCGCAGGCGTACCGATCGCGATTTGCAATATTGGAAAGAAAAATTATTGAGTACCTTGGATTTATCCAATACGCAAACTGTTCCCTTAGAGGTTTAAACCCCAGGCTGCGATCGCAATTAATATCTCATCAAGAAGGAGGAGGTTTCATTTGTAAATTCTATAAATTTAAAGAGGCAACAATTTCTATATTATAGTGAATAAAATTGTTGCTAAAACCCATCATTATCAAAGCAGCTATCTCAAAACCTAAATCCTAATTCAGCAAAACTTGACTTCAATCATGACTACTAAAATACTCCCAAGCTACGATCCAACCCTCTTTCAAGGAGCGATTTCTTATTACCTACAATATCGACCGCGCTACCCAAATGCTCTTTACGATTTAATCTCACACGAATTTCAATTAGACGGGCAAGGCAAGCTTCTCGATCTCGGCTGTGGGATTGGCTTGGTAGCGATCGCCTTACACGATCGATTTCAATCTGTTTTGGGTATCGATCCCGATACAGAAATGCTCGAAGTTGCCAAGCAAGAAGCTAAACTGGCTCATGCTTCAAATATCACTTGGGTAAGGGATTTAGCAGAAAATATTTCCCCGGCAATTGGTACATTTTCCCTTGTCACCATTGGTCGTGCTTTTCATTGGATGGATCAAGAATTGGTGCTACAGCGTAGCTACGATGTGCTCGATCGCACCAGTAACGCTAATAGGGGGATAGCGATTATTCAAACTGAAAAAGATATTTGGTCAAATGACTCTGTTTGGGCACAAAATGTGCTAGCTACGATCAAACGGTGGCTAGGAGAAGAGCGGCGTGTGGGATCGAGCAGCGTTCCTTTGCTCTACAAGTCTGATTTAGAAGTTTTGGATCGCTCGCCATTCGTTCGGATTCAGCGCCATAAGATTGACTTTCAAAAACACTGGACGATTGATAATTTTATTGGTTATCTCTACTCCACCGCTTACTGCCGTCGTGATTACTTTAATGGCGATACTTCCGAATTTGAGGCGGAAATTAAAGCAGCAATTCTCAGTGCCGAACCTTCAGGTCAGTTTGTTGAAGATGTACCGATTTCTGTTTACTTGGGTTTTAAGGACTGACCAACCTATAGGAATCCTAAATCATTTGTACGTCATTATTTCCCTCAATTTTGGATCGTCAAATATGAAAACATCCCTTGCAGACTCGAAAAGCACAACACAACAAGACAGCCAGCAAGATTATGTAGCGATCGCAAAATCGCTTGCTCAAGAATTTGCTGCTACTGCCATCGAACGAGATCGTGTTGGCGGTACGCCAAAGTATGAACGCGATCGCATTCGCTCTAGCGGTTTGCTCGGTTTGATTATCCCTAAAGAATATGGCGGTATTGGCGAAACATGGATCGCTGCACTCCAAATTTCCCGCGAGTTGGCAAAGACTGATAGTTCTCTAGCCCATGTTTACTCCTATCACCATTTAGGGGTTGTTATCCCGCATCTTTTTGGCACGGAGGAGCGCAAGGCACAGTTCTACAAAGATACGGTGACAAACAATTGGTTCTGGTGCAATGCTCTCAATCCCCTCGATCGCCGTGCCACTTTAACTCCTGATGGTACAGGCTTTTTACTCAACGGTACAAAAAGCTTTTGCTCGGGCTCTAAAGATTCTGATATCTTACCCATCACTGCGGTTCGTCAAGATACTTCCGAACTCACAATTATTGTAATTCCCACTCAAAGAGAGGGAATACAAATCCATGACGATTGGGATAATATGGGGCAACGTCAAACCGATAGCGGTAGTATTAGTTTCGACCAAGTGCGCGTTTATGACTCGGAAGTGTTTGGCGATCGCACCCGTGCAGATATTCCTTTCCGTACTTTACGAGCTTGTTTGACGCAAATAAATCTTGCCCATATTTATTTGGGTATTGCGGAAGGAGCATTTGCTGCTGCCAAAGACTATACTTGCACCCAAGGACGACCTTGGTTGACCTCCACTGCTCCTAGTGTGACGCAAGATCCTTACATTCTGAAACACTACGGAGAAATGTGGGTCGATCTGCAAGCGGTTAGCAGTTTGACGGATCGAGCCGCCGCCATTGTGCAAGCAGCTTGGGAAAAAGGCATAGATTTAACAACAGAAGAACGTGGAAAATGCGCGATCGCGATCGCAACTGCAAAAATTGCTGCCACAAAAATAGGTTTAGATGTGACTACTCGCATTTTTGAAGTGATGGGGGCGCGTGCTACCACCAGTAAATATGGTTTCGATCGCTACTGGCGTAATCTGAGAACGTTTACGCTACATGATTCTGTTGACTACAAAATTCACGATTTGGGTAACTGGGTACTCAACGATCAGCTCCCCAATCCCAGCTTTTATACTTAGAAATCATCATTCAAAAAGGAAGTTTTATCTTCAATTTTTCTGCAGCAACTTGGTTGATGGACGGAGAGCATCCCGAATTTGTACAGTATTTACGCAACTGCACAATTAGTAAGGTGCGTCAGACGCTCAAACCCTAACGATCTCGTTCAATCGCTGCATCTGACCCACCCTACAAAATCTGGAGGTTCCTGATGGACTGAAGTGCTGTAACCATGAGCGATCGCACTCCAAAATCTTAAGCTCCGAAAGTGAAAAACTATTAACTCCGGTAAATTTATCGAGATTTAGTGGTATACTGACCTAAAGTTACTCTCAATCCCTTCCTTATTGATATTTATGTGGATTAAGTTCTCAGAAGCCAAGCCTTTAGGCCTTTTGACTTACTACCGCCAAAATTTCCTTTCTCCAAGAGGTCGCAGTCTTTCCCTGCTGTTTGCAACCGGACTCGGCTTGAGTTTGGGAGTAGCAGCTTGCTCTAGCAACAATACCGTACAAAACTCTGCCGCTCAACTAACCACTGCAACTAACACTCCCGCACCTACCAAAAGCGTTACTGTTAACATCGGCTTCCAAAAATCGGCTACCGTTCTCAACGCTCTTAAAACCAAAGGCGACTTAGAAAAAGCCTTAGCAGCCTCCAAATCTTCTGTAAAATTTGTAGAATTTCCGGCTGGGCCACCATTATTAGAAGGAATGAATGCAGGCAGTATTGACTTCGGCTACACAGGAGAAGCGCCGCCAGTTTTTGCCCAAGCTGCCGGAACACCATTAGTTTATGTTGCTTACGAAACATCAAATCCTCAGTCTGAAGGTATTGTGGTTCCCAAGGATTCACCCATACAATCTGTTGCCGATCTCAAAGGCAAAAAAGTTGCTTTTGCCAAAGGATCTAACACCAATTACTTAATAGTTAAAGCTTTAGAAGCGGCTGGACTTCAATACAGCGACATCACTCCAGTTTTTCTCAAACCAGCAGAGGCCCGTGCCGCTTTTGAAGGCGGAAATGTCGATGCTTGGGCGGTTTGGGACCCGTATTTAGCATCAGCCGAAAAAACCGCAGGCGCACGACTGATTAAAGATGGCACAGGCATCGCGGCTAATCGAGGTTACTATCTCGCTCGTAAGGCTTTTGTTGACGAACATCCTGAGATTTTGAAACTCATTTTAGATGAGGTCAAAAAGGTAGATCGATGGGCGGCGGGCAATCCAGTAGAAGTTGCTAAATTTTTGGAGACGCAATTAGGAATAGAAGCCTCCGTCTTAGAAGTGTCAGAAAAGCGACGTAAGTATGGCGTTTCTCCCTTGACGGATGAAGAGATAGCCGGACAACAGCAAATTGCGGATACTTTCCATAAATTAGAACTGCTTCCTAAGCCAGTTCAGGTTAAAGAAATTGTGTTCAAAGACAGTAAGTAGAGTAATTAGCAAGAGGAAATCAAGGTGAATACTCAATACATAAAAACGGATGTTCTGGTAATTGGTGGCGGTACGGCTGGCACTATGGCTGGGATCAAAGCTAAACAGGCAAATCCTGACAGCGAAGTGCTAATTTTAGAGAAGGCAAATATTCGTAGAAGTGGTGCGATCGCAATGGGAATGGATGGCGTGAATACTGCTGTCATTCCCGGCCATTCCACACCAGAACAATACGTCCGCGAAATTACCCTTGCTAATGACGGTATCCTCAACCAAAAAGCTGTTTATCAAACCGGAAAATTAGGCTATGAAGTCATCCAAGAGTTAGAAACTTGGGGAGTAAAATTTCAGAAAGATGCTCAGGGAAACTATGACTTAAAACAAGTTCACCGCGTAGGCAAATATGTGTTACCAATGCCCGAAGGTAAAGACCTCAAACAAATTTTAACTCGACAGGTGAAACGCCATAAAGTTAAAGTTACAAATCGAGTTATGGCAACCCGCGTCTTAGTACAAACAGGACGCGCTACTGGTGCTGTTGGCTTTGACGTGCGAAATGGCGATTTTGTAGTAATTCAAGCCAAAGCTGTCATTCTTTCTACAGGTGCTTGCGGCCGTTTGGGACTACCAGATTCTGGCTACCTTTATGGAACCTATGAAAATCCGACTAATGCCGGAGATGGCTATTCAATGGCTTACCATGCAGGCGCAGAACTGAGTAATATTGAGTGCTTCCAAGTCAACCCGTTAATTAAAGATTATAACGGCCCTGCTTGCGCTTATGTTGCCGGTCCCTTCGGCGCTCATACTGCTAATGCGGAAGGTCATCGCTTCATTAATTGCGATTATTGGAGCGGTCAAATGATGCTGGAAATTTGGAAGGAATTAAACTCTGGCAAAGGCCCGATTCAATTAAAAATGACTCATCTCGATGAGGATACTATCGCTGAAATCGAGTCAATTCTTTGGTCAAACGAGCGGCCTAGTCGAGGCAGATTTCATGAAGGTAGAGGGGAAAATTATCGCTCTCACGGCGTGGAGATGCACATTTCAGAAATAGGGCTATGCAGCGGCCACAGCGCCTCTGGTGTTTGGGTGAATGAAAAGGCAGAAACAACTGTGCCGGGACTTTATGCAGCGGGAGATATGGCCAGCGTTCCTCATAATTATATGATCGGCGCGTTTGTGTTTGGTAGGTTAGCAGGAACTAATGCCATTGATTACATCCAAGATGTAGATTATGTCGAGCCAGATGCTGAATTTCTGGAAGCAGAAAAAGCGCGAATTTATGCACCTTTAAATCTGCCGAATGGAATTCCTCACACGCAAGTAGAATATAAGTTAAGGCGCTTGGTGAATGATTATTTACAGCCGCCCAAAGTAGGCAATAAACTGGAAATTGGGTTGAATAATTTTGTCCGCTATCACGAAACTTTGGAGGAAATGGGTGCTCGCGATGCCCATGAGTTAATGCGCTGTATGGAAGTTCACTTTATTCGAGACTGTGCGGAGATGGCGGCGAGAGCTTCTTTGTATCGCCGCGAGACTCGTTGGGGGCTTTATCATTATCGATTAGATTACCCTGACAAGAATGATGAAGAGTGGTTTTGCCATGTTAACTTGAAAAAAGAAGAGTCGGGAGAAATGAGATTGTTTAAGCGTCCAGTTGAACCTTATATTGTGGAGGTTGATTTGCATAAAGAGGATTATGATGTTGTAGCTCGTTGAGTTTTTATCGCGAGCGAATGTATTTTGTAAGTTGGGTTTTACTTTACATATTGCACCATTGTTAAAAGCCTGTAGGGGGGGGTTCGCCAAAAACCTTAAACCGCATAGCAAAAGCTAAAAAACCCGCCCCCACCCCACGATTGATTCCTTTATTAACAATGGTGCAATATCTGAATTTTAACCGATTTCTCTATTAGACTGGGTTTTAACCCAGCGGCTTAAAGAGAAGAGTGCTAAAGCACAACTACGTACCTTTGTTTATTCACAATTAACGATCGCAACTAACTATGGCTTTAATTACACAACGAATTGATGTTCCTGTCACTGTAGATGAGTCTAAGTGTTTGGAAAAATGCCATGTCTGCATTGATGTTTGTCCTTTGGATGTATTAGCCAAAAATCCAGAAACAGGCAAAGCTTACATGAAATACGATGAATGTTGGTTTTGCTTACCCTGTGAAAAAGAATGTCCGACGAATGCAATTACGGTTAAAATACCTTTCTTGTTGCGCTAAATTTGTTCTAGTTTGTAGGGATTATAAAACCATGAATGCTGAGACTGATAGCGAATTAAATCAATGGCTGGAAATGTTGCGATCGCCCGATCTCAGCGATCGCCTTGTTGCCGTTAAAAATCTACAATATTTGGGCGATGAAGAAGCTACAAATGCCCTACTTATTGCCCTGTCTGATGACAGTATTGCCGTTCAGAAAATTGCAATATCTGCTCTTTGGGAAATTGGCAACCCTGTAGCTATTTCGCCTTTAATTGAATGTCTAGGCTCCGCCGAGGTCGATATTCGCCAAGAAGCATTATCGGCGTTGAATGAATTAGTTTCACCCACTGACTTAAAACAACTCCTAGATGCACTCCACCGCGACAATGTTAATATCCAACTCAACATATTAACTCTGTTGCGGAAGATTCACGATGCTCAATCTTTACCCGATATTTTACCATTCTTTGCATCAAAAATCCCTGAATTGAGAGCAGCAGCAGTCACCACTCTCAGTTATCTCAATCAGGTGGAAAAATGTCCGCAAGCTTTGGCTTTAGTATCTGATATAGATGTCAATGTTCGCCGTGCTACGGCTTTAACTTTAGGACATTTAACAGATCCAGAAATTATCTCAATTTTGTGTCAAGCACTCAAAAGCGATACTGACTGGCAAGTGCGACGAAATGCAGCTAAATCTTTGGCAATTCATGCCGATTCTGCGGCAATTTCCGCGCTGGAAACGGCGGTAAGTGACGAACACTGGCAAGTTCGCAAATTCGCGTTACAAGCTTTGCAAAAAATGCCAGACGAACGAGTGCTACCTGCTTTAATTAGATCCTTAGCTGATGAATATTCAGATGTGCGAAAAGAAGCCGCGATCGCGCTCGGCAATCTCAGCAATCCGGCAGCGATGAATGCGCTACAGCAATCTCTCGACGATCCCGATAAAGAAGTCTCTATCTTTTCTGAAAGAGCTATTCAAAAAATTCACAAATTACTGCAAAATTCCCCCAATGCTTAATTCTTCCTCCTTACCAAAAACTGACTCACATCTACCCTCAGAAAACCCCGATATCCTGGTAGAACAGCGACAGCAAGAAGTTGTAAACTATCTCAAACAAGTCATCGATCCCATCCTCAAAAATGATATCATCAGTTTGGGCATGGTGCGAAATTTGCGAATTGTTGATGGTTACATTTATTTGCGCCTTTATATTGGTTCGCATCAGCAAGACTTACAAGCAAAAATTGAATTTGTTTTATCACCTATAACCTGGTGTAAAAAAACTTATATTCAAATTTGCACGATAGCTAACGTGCGAACTACATTAGCCGTTTCTAGCGGTAAAGGTGGAGTGGGTAAATCCACAACTGCTGTCAATTTAGCAGCAGCTTTAAAATTACAGGGAGCCAAAGTAGGTTTACTAGATGCTGATGTTTACGGCCCGAATATCCCTCAAATGTTAGGCTTAGGACAAGCAGATATCGAGACAGTTAATACTGCTAAAGGTCAGAAATTTTTACCCTTGGAAGCACAAGGAATCAAACTGATGTCTGTGGGTTTACTAGCCGAACCCGAACGCCCTTTAGCATGGCGCGGTCCCGTTCTCCACAAAATTATTACTCAGTTTATTCAAGATGTAGAATGGGGCGAATTAGATTATTTACTAATTGATTTACCCCCAGGAACCGGAGATGCTCAAATTACTATTGTGCAAGAAAGTCCGATTTGTGGAGTCATTCTTGTTACTACGCCCCAACAAGTATCTATTTCCGATGTTCGTCGCAATATTTATATGTTTCGCCAAGTTGGGGTTCCGGTTCTTGGGATTATTGAAAATATGAGTTATTTAATTTGCGATCGCGATTCAGAACCGCTGCAAATTTTTGGTAGTGGCGGCGGTAAACAGCTAGCAGAAGAACTCCAATCACCTCTCCTTGCCCAAATTCCTATAGATCCGCGCATCTGTGCGGGGGGTGATACAGGAAAACCGCTAACAATTGCAGATCCAAACTCGGCGGTATCTCAGATTTTTATGCAGATAGCCGCAGGGCTAGATGCTACTTTTTCTCCTGCGATCGCGACCGATCTACAGCTATTTTCCGGTGAGTGAGATACAGATAAACTTGGTAATCTCCCAACTTTTGCCCTGCAAGGATTTTCGGTATTTTTTTGAGACAATTTAGCACAGTAAGTACGGAAGACCCAATTATTCAGGCACAAGTTCATTTTGCAAGGATGCTTGCAACAAATAACGACATCCATCAAGGCAATATTGTAAGCGCTCAGGGTTATCGTATAAGCGTCCTAGCAATAATGCCCCCTCGATCGCACTCAAAAGCTGTTGTGCCAGTCGTTCAGGATCGATCTCTGGCTTAAGTTGAGCGCGGCCAGCAAACAGCAAACTAGCTATTTCCTGCTGCCAGTCATCAAAAACCTGGATCAGATGTTGACGAAATGTAGGGTCATGTTCCACTAGCTCTACAATCAAATTGCCAAGAAAACAGCCAGCACAAGGATCTTCAGCTTGATGAACGGTTTCTAACTGGTCAATCATTTGAAAAAGTTGGGCGATCGCATCAGTCTGAATTTCAGCAAATAGTATAGATTTTAGCTTGCTCCACTTCCAGTCAATTAGAGCATGGCCCAGCTCATCTTTCGAGGCAAAATAGTTATAGAAACTACCAGAAGAAATACCACTATGGGTTCGCAACTCTTTCAACCCAGTTGAGTGAAATCCTTGGCGATGAATCAAATCTAAAACAGCGGACAGTACATCTTCACGAGTACGTTTGAGGTTGACCATTAATACACGAAATCTCAACAGCGAGAGTATCCTAAACTTGAATTAAGATTGATGAGTCCATTGCTGATAAGCAAATCTTAGCGCACTATCTAAACCATAACCAATGACACCAATAATTAAAATTACAGCCATTAGTTCTGAATAAGACAGACGATCGCGTGTATCCAGAATGTAATACCCCAAGCCCGCACTGACACCGAGCATTTCGGCTGGAACCAGCACCATCCAAATAATACCAATTGCCAAGCGCACACCCGTTAATAGGTGGGGAACAATCGCCGGAATAATCACCCCAGCAATTGTTTCCCAACGGGTGGCACAAAGACTTTGGGAAAGTAATAACCATCGTGGATTGACGGCTAATACGCCTGCGGTTGTGTTTAATACCAGCGGCCAGATCGCGGCGATCGTTAGTAGGAAATAAACAGGCAGATCGCCAATGCCTAAAACCATCACGGCCAGAGGCATCCAAGACAAGGGTGAAATCATCCGAATAAACTGCAACAGAGCAGAAGTAGTTTGCTCTAAAGGGCGAGACAAACCCAATATTACCCCCAAGGGCACCCCGATCGCGATCGCCACCGATAACCCCACCAACATCCGGCGCAAACTCGTTGTGATATGGGGAACGATCGCACCTGTGCCAAATAGCTGTATTAGGGCGACGACAGTTCGCTCTGGGGAAAAATCAGCTACAGTCGGATCGCTATGCCAAAGTGGAGTTGTCAACAGCCACCAGATTAGGGAACCACCGAGAAGCCCTGCGAGAGGTAGAGGAAACTTAAACTTGAAAGATGATTTGAGAGGAGTAAGAGTGGATGTCATAGATTTAATTTAGATGGCGATCGTCTCAGAGCGAGAGAAGTTATCCTGTAAACCAAAAGTCTTTAATCCACCAACTTGTTGTATTGCTTGTTTAACGAAGGAATCATCTACCAAATCTTTGGCAACCTCCTTCGGATCGAGCGCTTGCAAAAAAGCCATATCTCCCTCAACCTGAGTATCTTTCAACAACCGCACCAATTCTTCTGTATAAGAAGGAAAAGGATAGGGCTGGAAATCAATACGATTAATGTCCCAGTCAGGATGCACAATAGCGCCCTGTTTGCCGTAGACCTCTTTTTCGTAGTAAGTCAGGGTACGTTTCAGTACAGGTAAAGGATGGGGTGTATATTTGCCACTACCATCTTTTGACAAAATCTGGGCTGTTTCTTCGCGATTGTCTCGAATCCATGCCTGAGCTTTAACAATCGCATTAACCACACTCTGCGTCCATTCTTGACGTTGGGTAATATCGTCTTCATGCAGACAGACAACGCAGCAAGCATGATTCTTCCAGACATCTCCCGTAAAGCGGAGAATTTTACCCGTTTTCAGGTCTTCAGCCGCCGCATTAAAAGGTTCTGCCACAATGTAACCCCCGATCGCCTTATTTGCCAGTGCTGACACCATATCCGGCGGGGGAAGCACGACCAAATTCACTTCATTGGCAGCTATTTCTGCATCTTTTGGTTTTCGGGTAACTATCAATCCGTCCTTCTTCAGCACTTGTTGCAACACAACATTATGGATGGAGTACCAGAAGGGAATAGCGATCGTTTTCCCACCCAAATCTCTCACCGTTTCTACTTCAGGCAAAACCGTGAGCGCAGATCCGTTAACGTGGTTCCAAGCCACAACCTTAGCGGGAAATTTGCGCCCATAACGTAGTGATACCGTGATGGGTGATAGCACATGAACTACATTCACCTGACGGGCGAGAAACGCTTCTACCACTTGTGCCCAAGAGCGAAAGAGGCGCGGTGGTTCAGCCGTTAAGCCCTCTGCTTCATACAGCTTTTTCGCGTGGGCAATTAGCAAGGGGGCTGCATCAGTAATCGGTAGATAGCCAATCTTTACTGGTTGGTCAGCGCTGGATTTGCTAGGAGTGGGGCTAAGACTATTCCCTGCTTGGGGTGGAGTTGATTGGCAACCATTGGCTGCTAAAGTTAAACCTAGAGAAGTAGAAAATAGACCCGTCATTTTCAGAAAATCGCGCCGACTCATACCGCAGCAGGCACAGACATTAGGCAATGTCATAATTTAGTCTCCTATCAAAGCATGAGGAAGATTGGCAGATGTATCCATCACGATGGATAAAGCCTCTAAGATGCTGAATCGAGTTTCAGTTAGGGTATGGGCTTGCTGAAATCGGGGTTTAGGTTGGGTGATGTCCCAAGTTCGGTAAATTCGCCCTGGATGTCGCGCCATTAATACGACGCGATCGCCTAGTAGTAGCGCTTCGTCAATATCGTGTGTCACCATCAAGACTGTTGTTTGTTGTTGGGTAATGATTTGCAACAGCAAAGCTTGCATATCCAACCGAGTAATTGCATCTAGGGCACTGAAGGGTTCGTCCAGTAGCAGCAGTTGAGGGCGACGCGCCAGTGTTCTTGCTAGTGCTGCGCGCTGTGCCATCCCCCCCGACAACTGATGTGGATAACTGCGCTCAAATCCCTGTAGTCCCACCTGGGCGATCGCGACTGCAATGCGCGATCGCAGTTCTGGCTTTGTTAGCGATCGCATCTGTTTTAGCCTCAGTCCAAAAGCAATATTTTGGGCGACAGTAAGCCAAGGCAACAGACAAGGATCTTGAAACACAACGCCTACTTGAGGATGACTTTTACGAACTGGAATGCCGTGCAGATATATTTCACCGCGATCTGCTGTCTGCAAACCTGCGATCGTTGCTAGCAGGGATGACTTACCACACCCACTCGCACCCAGCAAACAAACGACTTCACCAGAGTAAACCTGTAAGTCAATACCATCGAATGCAGTCAAATACCCCTGGCGAGTTTTGTACTGCTTCTGCAAATTTTGGACTGAAAGCAGAGGAGTTGCCCGATCTTGCCAAGTTTCATTCGTTAGTGATGCAATAAAAGGCTTGCTCATATCCATTGGAGGAAATGGGAAAAAGGAAATGGGAAAAATGGGAATAATTTTCCCCCAATTAGCACTTAGCCATTAGCCATTAGCCATTAGCCATTAGCGGTTGCTCTAGATGATGCAACATCTTTTTAAGTTGTTTGATTGCTGGTGTAACGATCGCCACAAAGTATGCTTCGCGCAGTCGTCTGGCTGGTTTAGAACCCTGTAAATAGGCGCGTGCACCGACATGGAGCATGGCAGCATTAGCAGCTCGCAATGAGAGTTCAGACCCAGTAATCCGCAACTGAATTACCTCTTTGAGCAAATCAGGAGTGATGCTTGCATCTGGCTGACTCAACCGATCGGCTAGGGTGTAGGTTTTCAGACGGGCGATCGCTAGTTCAGCGGCCAGATCCTCTGCTCCATCGTCGAGAAAGCAATTGACATGACCTAAACGAGAATGAGTTGCCTCACTCATGTTGATACAATCAGCGATCAACCCTAAGCCCATACCAACTTGTGTCAGAATAAAACCCGGACGAATTCGCTGTACATAGTCTGCACACGGTACTGCTAAAACCTGTTCGTCAGGAATAAATACTTCTTTGAAAACACAGCTAAAAGTGCCACTGCCTTCTAAAGCAATAAAGTGGGAATTTTGTCGAAGCGATAATCCAGCGAACCGATCTGAGACGATCGCCATTAAGTAATCATTCCCCTCGGAAAGTTGAGCAACAATGCCAAAGGGGTGTCCTGTACCAATATTAGAAACCCAAGGCAATAGACCATTCAGTACATAACCACCTGGTTTTCGCTCGGCGGTGAGGGCAATTTTTTCAATCTCAGCAAAATGTTTCATTGGGTTTGATAACCCTGTGCCACCAAGCACTTGCCCTGTTGCTATCTGGGGCAATAAATTTGTCTTGAGATAGGTATTATCGCTGCACTGCATATACCAAGCACAGGCAATCTGACACCAAGTCATAAACCCCGTACACAAGCATTCTTCAGAGATAGCTTCAATTACTTGAATGGCTGCTTTTAAACCGTTACCCGCTCCGCCAAACTCTGGCGCAACAGCTTGACCAAAGCCTCCTAATGCACCGACACGCTGCATAAAATCGCGGGGATAAACACCCTCTAGATCGATACTTTGCACTTTAGGTACAAGGTCTTGAGCGATCGCGGCTTTTAATTCGGCAATCAAAGGGCTAAGGGCGATCGGTTCTTCTAAACTTTTGTTGGAAACTAATGTTGAAGCAACCTGCATAGGTCAACCTTCTTTACAAGAGCGGTGAAATAGTTAGGACTTGCGCGCGCAGGGCAAAAAACCTTTTCTAGAAACCGGGTTTCTGAACCAGAATTTTTCATAGTTCGCGTTGAATAAGACCAGAAACCCAGTTTTTTGCAGGATATATCCACTGCGAAGCAAGCCTGTTTAAGCAAGGGATACTGCTAAATTGACAGGGTTGCGGAGTGTGTTGGCTACAGGAGACCAATTATTAGAGTGAGCAACTAAAGCTTCTAAGGCTTCGCGACTGGCATCGCCTTCTAAATCGACTTTGACGCGAATATCTGTAAAGCCAAGACGCTTTTCTGATAAATCGCCGATTCCCCAAACACCGGTGATGTTAATGTCGCCTTCTAGTTCTAGTTCTAGCTTGGTCAGACTAATTCCACGCACGATCGCATTGGCATGAATTCCCACAGATAGGCAAGACCCGAGTGCTGCCAGTAATGCTTCTGAGGGGTTAGGGGCTGTATCTTGTCCCAGCAAACCGGGTGGTTCATCAATGACGTGCTCTGGTAAGTCTCGTACATAGTTCAAGTTACGAAACTGCCCTTCACAGACTGTTTTGACTTTTAATGACTTGATTGTATTTGGGTTGGCTTTCGCCGTTATTGCCAAGTTTTCTAAGCCAGTCTTGCTAACCGGGCGCAGAGAGGTTTGTGTTGAAACAGTTACTTCAGTCATGGTCGAAAAAATAGAACAATCTATCCAATTACAGCGGAATTACTTACACAACTTTCCTGTAGCTGCCACAACTGACAGCATAGGTAGATTTCGTATACTACGGTGAGTCAGTCGAGTTACCGTATTTTTTAAGAATCTCATAGATTCCAAAGAATGTCAATCTTTAGCCGATCGCATTTTGTGGGAGCTCAAGCAACCACAGGGGGATTGCCACCGACAACACTATTAACTTAAAAAAATGATTTCTGAACTTGACTTAACTTGATGTGCATCTGTAGAATCTTGTTTGCAACACAGAAAATACGGTAAATCGATAAAGTTTAAGTATTTTGTAGCAAATGACAGAACCCTATCGTTTTGAAACCCTCCAAGTTCATGCTGGGCAAGAACCTGCTCCTGGAACCAATGCCCGTGCCGTGCCTATTTATCAAACAACCTCCTATGTCTTTAATGATGCGGATCATGGGGCCCGTCTCTTTGCCTTGCAAGAGTTTGGTAATATCTACACCCGGATCATGAATCCGACAACAGATGTGTTTGAAAAGCGAATTGCCGCTCTGGAGGGGGGTGTTGCGGCCCTGGCAACCTCTAGCGGTCAGGCAGCCCAGCTTTTGGCGATCGCCAATATTGCCCAAGCGGGAGATAACATTGTTTCCACCAGCTATCTATACGGCGGCACCTACAACCAGTTCAAAGTGACGTTTCCTCGGCTGGGCATTCAGGTCAAATTTGTGGATGGCGATGAGGCAGAGGATTTCCGGCAGGCGATCGACGATCGCACCAAGGCACTCTATGTTGAAACGATCGGTAATCCCCAATTTAACGTGCCCGATTTTGCCGCCCTAGCTCATATTGCTCACGAAAATGGCATTCCCCTGATTGTAGATAATACGTTTGGTGCAGCAGGCTATCTCATCCGTCCCATCGAACACGGTGCTGATATCGTGGTGCAGTCTGCAACTAAATGGATTGGCGGACATGGCACCTCAATCGGCGGTGTCATCGTCGATTCCGGCAAGTTCGACTGGGGAAATGGCAAGTTTCCTGTGTTTACAGAACCAGCTCCGGGCTATCATGGCCTCAATTTCCAAGAAGTTTTTGGCCCTCAAGGCTCATGGGGCAATATTGCCTTCATTATTCGTGCCAGAGTCGAAGGACTGCGGGATTTAGGCCCTACTTTGAGTCCCTTCAATGCCTTTTTGTTTTTACAAGGATTAGAAACCCTTTCCCTACGGGTACAACGTCATGTAGATAACGCCCTGGAACTGGCCCAATGGCTCAAACAACATCCCAAGGTGGAATGGGTAAACTACCTGGGATTACCAGAACATCCCTACCATGAGCGGGCTAAAAAGTATTTACAACATGGCTTTGGCGGTGTACTGAACTTCGGTATCAAGGGGGGGCTCGATGCCGGTCGCTCTTTTATCAACCAGGTGAAACTGGCAAGCCATTTGGCGAATATGGGAGATGCTAAAACACTGGTCATTCATCCCGCATCTACAACCCACCAGCAACTCACAGACACGGAACAGATATCGGCTGGTGTGAGCCCTGATTTAGTTCGGGTATCGGTAGGAATAGAACACATCGACGATATTAAAGGCGATTTTGAGCAGGCCTTTGCCGGGGTTTAGTAGATGAATTATCAGCAGTTCATTTCCCCCCAAAGCCAGTTTTATCAGCTCCCAGAACCCTTTGAGCTGGAGTCTGGTAAAGATTTGATTGGAGTTCAGGTGGCCTATCGGACTTGGGGACAGCTCAATGGGGCTGGAGATAATGTTGTGCTGGTTTGTCATGCTCTAACTGGTTGGGCAGATCTGGATATCTGGTGGGAACCCCTTTTAGGATCAGGACGGGCGTTAGATCCCGATCGCAGTTTTATTATTTGCAGCAATATACTGGGTAGTTGTTATGGAACAACTGGGCCGACCTCCATCAATCCTAAAACAGGGGCAGCTTATGGCCCAACCTTTCCTGAGATTACGATTCGGGATATGGTGCGGTTGCAAGGGGTTTTACTGGAAGCCTTGGGCGTGCGATCGCTACAATTAGCGATTGGTGGTTCTCTGGGTGGTATGCAAGTGCTGGAGTGGGCATTGCTTTATCCCGATCGAGTCCGGGCGATCGCGGTGATTGCCACCCCCGGTCGCCACTCGGCCTGGTGCATTGGGTTTAGCGAAACCCAACGGCAGGCTATTTATACTGACCCTAACTGGCAGAATGGTTACTATAGTGCGAAACAACAACCGGATCGGGGGCTGGCTGTGGCCCGCATGATTGCTATGAGTACGTATCGTTCCTGGGCTAATTTTTCAGCTCGCTTCGGACGACAGGTTAAGTCCGATCGCGTTACTGAGTCATTTGCGATCGTGGATTATATGCGTTACCAGGGCAAAAAATTGGTGGAACGGTTTGATGCCAATACCTACATCACGTTGACCCATGCTATGGACAGCCACGATCTAACCCGTCCCGATCGGGATTATCACACGGTTTTGAGCAGTATTCAGCAGCCCGCCCTGATTGTCGCTATTAATTCGGACATCCTATATCCACCCGTTGAGCAGGAAGAACTGGCAGCCCTGATTCCCAATGCAGAACTACAATGGCTGGAATCTCCTCATGGCCATGATGCCTTCCTAATTGATATGGATGTTCTCAACAGTTTGGTCGTCAGGTTTTTATACAGATAGCCGCAGGGCTGGATGCTACTTTTTCTCCTGCGGGTGCAACCGATATATTGCCCACGAATATTAATCAACTAAGCAACTAGAGAAGTAATACAAACAAAAATCTACAGAATGTGCTTGCATTTTTGAAACCATCTGTGGAATAATAGGAGCTTGTCGGATTTAACTACGGTATATCGATCGGTTTATCGTAGTACGCTAATCAATAATGATTAGCTCAGCTTTTGCATGGCTATTGCATTTCTTAGTTTTCAACACTTGAAATTTAGGAAGGGACAGTGTTAACCAGATTGAGAGAGATCCTATTTCCATCTAAGTTGAGACATTTTTGGAGCAAACTCAAACATAGTTCAATCAAGACCTTTGCTTTGCTTTTTGCAGTTGGTTTGAGTTTAAGTTTTATAGTTTCTGCCTGTACTCCTACTCAGCCAACAAATACAACTACTTCCCCAACTTCTACTACCGCATCAGTAGCTAGTTCTCAACCACAACAAAGCAATGTAATTAGGATCGGCTATCAAAAATATGGAACCCTAAGTATCCTTAAATCACGGGGGAGTTTAGAGAAGCGTCTGGCCTCCCAAAACACATCTGTACAGTGGCTTCAATTTCCTGCTGGCCCTCAATTACTAGAAGCTTTGAATGCAGGCAGTATTGACTTTGGCCATACAGGAGAAGCGCCGCCTATTTTCGCACAGGCCGCTGGCGCACCATTGGTATATGTTGCTAACGAACCTCCTAATCCTAAAGGCGAAGCTATCTTAGTAGCGAAAGATTCTCCCATTCAAGATGTGGCTGAGTTAAAAGGCAAAAAAGTTGTATTTAATAAGGGTTCAAATGTGCAATACCTAGTGGTAGAAGCATTAAAAGCAGCCGGATTAAAATATAGCGACATTCAGCCTATTTATCTGCCGCCAGCAGATGGGCGGGCAGCTTTTGAACAAGGTAGTGCTGATGCTTGGGCAATTTGGGATCCGTTTTTTACCGTAGCGAAACGAGCTACAGGATCTCGCGTTCTTAAGGATGGAGAAGGGCTTGTAGCTAATCGGGAATTCTATCTAGCTGCCAAACCTTTTAACGAGCAATATCCAGACCGAATTAAGGCAATTTTAGAGGAACTTCAAAAAGTAGATGAATGGGCGGCAGCTCAACCAACTGAAGTGGCAAAACTGCTGTCTCCTGAGCTTGGTATTGATGTTCCAACTTTAGAGGAAATCTCACGGAGACGGCCTTACGGTGTGCAGCCGATTACTGATGAAGTCATTACTTACCAGCAAAAAGTTGCTGATACTTTCTTGGATTTAAAGCTACTTCCCAAACAGGTCAAAATTAGCGAAGTGGCTCAGGTAACTAAACAATAAGTAATCAGGGAGAATACGGCAAATGGAATTATTTTGGTTTATCCCAACTCACGGAGATGGACGCTATTTAGCTTCAGGAATTGGAGGGAGATCTGGCAGTTTTTCCTACTTAAAACAAATCGCCCAAGCCGTTGATCATTTAGGATTTACGGGTGCTCTGCTTCCGACTGGGCGCTCTTGCGAAGACGCATGGGTAGTGGCTTCATCCCTAATGTCTGTAACAGAAAAAATGCGTTTTTTAGTAGCAATTCGTCCGGGATTAATGTCTCCAGGGGTAGGAGCGCGGATGGCAGCAACCCTTGACAGATTATCTAATGGGCGCTTGCTGATTAATGTTGTTACGGGCGGCGATCCGGTGGAATTAGCTGGAGATGGAGTGCATCTGAGTCACGACGCACGTTATGAATTGACGGATGAATTTTTGACAGTTTGGAGAGCGATGCTTGAAGGTAGTAACTCCACTAACGTGCGAGATAACGAAGTCGATTTTAGCGGAGAATATCTCCAAATTAAGGGCGGCAAAGTTCTATTTCCACCTGTACAAACTCCCCATCCTCCCTTGTGGTTTGGCGGTTCATCGCCAATAGCACAACAAATTGCGGCTAAGCATATTGATGTTTATCTTACTTGGGGAGAACCGCCGCAACAAGTAGCAAAAAAAATTGAAGCTGTGAAAAAGCTAGCAGCAGAACAGGGTAGAACTGTGCGGTTTGGGATTCGTCTTCATGTCATTGTACGGGAGACGGAGGGTGAAGCTTGGGAGGACGCAAATCGATTGATTAAATATGTCGATGAAGATGCGATCGCAGCCGCTCAAAAAGCTTATGCCAGAATGGACTCTGAAGGACAGCGACGTATGACTGAACTGCATACAGGCAGCCGCGAAACTCTGGAAATTAGCCCCAATTTGTGGGCGGGAATTGGGTTAGTAAGAGGCGGTGCTGGTACTGCTTTAGTGGGAGATCCCGATACCGTTGTTGCACGAATGTTGGAATATTCCGAATTGGGAATTGAAACTTTCATTTTCTCCGGTTATCCCCACTTAGAAGAAGCGTATCGAGTCGCTGAATTGCTATTCCCCCGCTTGCCGTTGAAGAACCAACCGACTGTAAATCAACCGCAAATGTTTAGTCCTTTTGGCGAAATTGTTGCCAACGAAAAGTTTCTCCAACAACAACAAGTTATTCCTACGAGTGCGTCATGAATAAAAAATGGCTCAAAAACCCCTATTTTCAGCAGGTAATCCCGTGGATTGTACCAATGCTGCTGATTGTTAGCTGGCAATTATTGGTGCAGGTGGGTTGGCTTTCCACAAGAGTTTTACCCGCACCAACAGGTGTTTTAAGTGCAGGAGTTAGATTGGCCATTACCGGGGAACTGTTTCACCATATCGGAATTAGTGCTTGGCGTGCCGTCGTTGGTTTCCTCATCGGCGGAGGAATTGGTTTGACTCTTGGTTTCGTCAATGGTCTTGTTCCAATCGCCGAAAAGCTGCTAGATACTTCTGTACAAATGGTTCGTAATGTTCCCCACCTCGCCTTAATTCCCCTAGTGATTTTGTGGTTTGGAATTGGCGATCCAGCTCGATTGTTTTTGGTAGCTTTGGGTGTGTTTTTTCCAATGTATATCAATACATTTCACGGCATCCGCAGCGTAGATGCCGGATTGATTGAAATGGGAAAAGTTTATGGCTTGAGTGCCACGTCTCTTTTGTGGAAAATTATTTTGCCTGGGGCCTTGCCTTCAATTTTGGTAGGTCTGCGATATTCATTGGGGATTATGTGGCTGACGCTGATTGTCGCAGAAACAATTGCTGCGGATTCTGGTATTGGTTACATGGCAATGAATGCTCGCGAGTTCTTGCAAACTGATGTTGTGGTGTTAAGCATTATTATGTATGCTTTGTTGGGTAAGTTTGCAGATGCGATCGCCAGGAAGTTAGAAGAGAAATGGCTTGCTTGGCATCCCAATTATCAGCCAGCTTAGCTAGAAAAAACCAGCAATAAGAAAGAAACATGAGAGTCTCCCCTTTTTCTTTCTTAGTTCTTCTAGAAATGCTGTCCTTCATGAATTGCTCTGGTTTCAAATTCCATGATTGATTCCTTCAATCCATTGGAGGAGTAAGCCTTTTGAGGCAATTGTTAAAACATTGGGGAAAAGATCGACGTTTCACCGTGGAAGCACGTTTGTATCGTTCCATTTTTGCGTCAGTAACCTTCAACCAAACAATTGAGGAAAATTCAAGCATGAGTCAAGTTCTGCAAGAAGTGCTGTCTGCTAACCGGGAATATGCTGCCAACTTTGGTGACAAAGGCAATTTACCCCTGCCTCCCGGTCGTCGCTTTGCCATTCTGACCTGCATGGACGCTCGCCTCGATCCAGCAAAATATGCTGGGCTGGCAGAAGGGGATGCCCATGTCATTCGTAATGCTGGAGGACGGGCAAGCGATGACGCAATTCGATCGCTCGTAATCTCTTACAAGCTATTGGGAACTCGTGAATGGTTCGTCATTCACCATACGGATTGTGGGATGCAACTCTTTACCGACAGCATCATCCGAGAACTATTGACAAACAGCCTAGAAACCGCTGTAATAGACGAAAACGGTTGGCGAGATGTAGGGCAGGGTTCGGGTTCGACAGAAGGTGAATTTGTCGATTGGTTAACCTTCAAAGATTTGGCAGAAAGCGTGTTTGTGGATGTCAAACGAATTCGCAACCATCCCCTTGTGCCACCAACCATTCCGATTTATGGCTTGATCTACGATGTCAAAACAGGGCAATTGATTGAAGTCCCCAACGCAACTGAAGTCGGTCGAGCAACAGTTCCAGCGCTCGCGTCATCGTAAGGGACGATCGCAAAAATGCAGAATGCTTTGCGGTTTTCTCAACTATAAATTAGTGCTTTTCACGCTCTCACTATTATTGCAACTATGAGCCATTTGATTGAATACGAAGAGGCAACTGATGAAGTGCGCGCAGTCTATGACGACATTCGCGCGACACGCAAAACCGAGTACATCAACAACTTTTGGAAAGCGATCGCCAACCATCCGCCTACCCTGCAACGTACCTGGCAGAATGTGAAGGAGGTGATGACGGTTCCGGGAGAACTCGATCCCCTGACCCGCGAGTTAATCTACATTGCTGTCAGCGTTACAAATGGTTGCCAATACTGCATTTCATCTCATACAGCCGCAGGGCGAGCCAAGGGAATGGATGATGCCATATTTGGGGAACTGATGGCGATCGTGGCAACCGCAAATGCCACCAATCGACTGGCAAATGGTTATCAAATTCCGGTGGATGAACAATTTAAATTATAAAAGGCGTTGAATCTTAACGACTTATAATCCATCTCTATGGCAACTGAATTAACAGTAGATGTTTCTCATATTCCCGTGATCGATATTAGTTCGCTGCTATCGGATAATCCCGTAGATACAGTTGCAAACCAAATCCGACAAGCTTGCCGCGACACAGGTTTTTTTTACATTGTTGAGCATGGTGTCGACCAAGGCTTGCAAAACCGTTTGGAGCAACTGAGCCGTCAGTTTTTTGCTCTAGATTTAGAAACCAAAATGCAAATTCGGATGGCGCTGGGAGGTCGGGCATGGCGCGGCTACTTTCCGGTTGGAGGTGAACTGACGAATGGTAAACCAGATTTGAAAGAAGGAATTTATTTCGGATCGGAATTGAATCAAACCCATCCGGCTGTTCGATCGGGTGTTCCCATGCACGGAGCAAACCTGTTTCCAGATATTCCGCAGTTTCGCGAAACAATACTGGAATATCTAACAGTTATGACCCAACTGGGTCACGCAGTAATGACTGGAATTGCCCTGAGTTTGAACGAAGACGCCTCTTACTTTCGCGATCGCTATACGACTGATCCCCTGATTTTATTTCGCATCTTCAACTATCCACCACAAAGCAATCCGCAAGGGCAATCCTGGGGTGTGGGAGAGCATACCGATTACGGTTTGCTCACGATTCTCAAGCAGAATGATTTAGGTGGGTTGCAAGTGAAGACAAAATCAGGCTGGATTGATGCTCCCCCGATCGCCAATTCATTTGTTTGTAACATTGGCGATATGCTCGATCGCCTCACCTGTGGACTTTATCGCTCAACTCCTCATCGAGTCAAGAATGTGTCAGGACGCGATCGCCTCTCGTTTCCATTCTTCTTCGATCCCAATTTCAATGCTGAACTCCACCCGATTGAAATCAAGGGAACGATCGTCGAGGACAACTTGAACGAACGTTGGGATAAAGCCAGCGTTCACGAGTTTCGCGGCACTTACGGCGATTATGTCCTCAACAAAGTTGCAAAGGTTTTTCCCCAATTGCGCCAGGAAGTTTTTTGACCAATTTTAGTGGTTGGATTGTCAAATTAATAAGTCCAGTTTTGCCTGGTTTGCAAGCTATAGGTTCCATCTTTCACATTCACCCGCTCAGGAATCAGATTTAGATCTCTAAACGTATTTGCCTGGTGCTGTAGGGCTGTGAGCGATTGGTCGTCGATCGGGATGATGGCGCGTTCGGCACTGCGTTGCTGTAAAGTTTCTACGATCGATGGATCGATTTCATGATGCTCTGCCAATCGCTTAGCCGCTTCTAATTCTTGCCTCTTAGCCCAAGCTCCAGCTTCGTTTACTTCTTCTAAAATCACCTTGAGCAAGTCAGGATAGTCACGTACCAGCTCTGGAATCGCGTAGTAGTAGGTAGGAACTTCCACGGAAGCTTTGTCACCAAATATGCTATCTAGGTCTGCGATCGATCGTCCTGGATAAGCGCTTCGGGCCTGAGTTGTTGTGTAGGGAACCCAAACCACCCAAGCATCGATCTCACCCTGGCGAAATAGGGGCAGGGCTTCTGGCTGTGTTAGATAAACTGGCTCAATGTCACTCAACTCAAGTCCTACTTTCGCCAGCGCTCGCACAAGCACATAATGTGCGCTTGAGCCTTTGTCAAAAGCTATCTTCTTACCTTTGAGGTCAAAAAGCGTCTGAATCGGGGAATCGGACGGTACCAGAATCGCTTGACCTTTGGGAGCGGTATATTTTTCTTTAGCCACCCGCACAAACACATGATCCGCTGCTTGAGAGAAGATGCTAGCCGTGCCACCGCCACCGCAGAAGTCAATCGTTCCGTTGCTTAGGGCCTCTATTAGAGAAGAGGCTGATAAAAAGCTTGACCAAGTGATACTCAGCCCGAATGGTTGCAAACGAGTTTCTAGCAAGCCTCGAGCGCGGAGAACTTCGAGATTTGTCATCCCCTCTGGATACCCTATTTTGAGTTGTTTGAGCCGCCGCGCTTGCTCAGCTAAGGGCGTGTTGCCAGATTGAGCAGAACGGTTAGAAAACCAGCGATCCAAAACTACACAGAAAATTATGCCTCCCACAAACAGTCCCAGGGTTTCCAGCACCCGCATTGTTGAGTCTTTAGGCGGTGTTACCTGATTTACCTGATTTATGAGAGGCGAGAGTACATTGCCAGAGACAGAGGCGGCGACAACAACAGGAGGCTCAAAAGCCAGAGTCAAGACCAAAACCGAGACAAGGCCGATAGAAAATAGACCTGCAAACCGATAGGTAAGGGATCTGCGAATGGTCGATCTGAGCGATCGTAAGATGTAGCGACCTGTGCCTTTAGGCAGACGGTCAATCAAACGGCTAATCATAATGACTCTTTGATAAACACAGGTGATACACGCTGGATGAATTGAAGATGGAGGATAAAGTCAAAGCACTGCTTGACAGGTATAAACTCTCAGATTTGCTTCCTCGTTACATCCAATATGCGATACTCATATTATCATATCGAGATTATGGTGATTTGCTATTCGGTTGAGCGATCTGTAGTTTTGGTCATCAGATAGGTGTTGAGTGAGGAATGGTAATGGATTGGTTAATTGCAACAATTAAGATCGGGCTAGCTACTGCTGTGGCAACAACGTTTGACGACAATATTTATTTGACTGCGTTCTTCAGTGAAGTTAATCGCACTTTTCGTCCTCAGCACGTTGTGGTTGGTGAGATTCTAGGGTTCACGGTATTGATGATGATAAGTTTAGTTGGTTTCTTAATGGGGCTAGTGATTCCGTCAACTTGGACTGGTCTACTGGGGATTCTGCCAATACTGATTGGCTTGAAAAATTTGATCGATCTTAATAAGGACGATTCAGCCGAAGATAAGTCAGCAAATCAGAAAATAAACTCTAAATTTCGAGGATTTGATTCCAGAAAGCGATCTCTGTGGGATGTAATCCGCGATCCGCAGACCTATCGCGTCTCCTCGGTTACGATTGCTAATGGTGGCAACAATCTTGGGATCTATATCCCTTTGTTTGCGACTAGCTCAATCCAAAATCTGTCCGTAATCATACCTATTTGCTATTTAATTGTTGGCTGCTGGCTGTGTATGTCCTATACTCTGACGCATCTACCTGGTATTGCTTTGGTACTCAGCCGTTATGCGAGTAAGTTCTTTCCCTTCGTGCTGATGTGGCTGGGTTTCAGAATTCTAATGGACAGCGAATCCTATCGTCTTTTTCTACCTAACAGTTGACAGACAAAGGTATCCAAAAAATCATTTTATGGTTTGCTCGCGATTCTCGAGCAGGATGATTTAGGTGGGTTGCAAGTGAAGACAAAATCAGGCTGGATTGATGCTCCCCCGATCGCCAATTCATTTGTTTGTAACATTGGCGATATGCTCGATCGCCTCACAGGTGGACTTTATCGCTCTACTCCTCATCGAGTCAAGAATGTGTCAGGACGCGATCGCCTCTCTTTTCCATTCTTCTTCGATCCCAATTTCAATGCTGAACTCCACCCGATTGAAATCAAGGGAGCGATGGTCGATGACAACTTGAACGAACGTTGGGACAAAGCCAGCGTTCACGAGTTTCGCGGCACTTACGGCGATTATGTCCTGAACAAAGTTGCAAAGGTTTTTCCCCAATTGCGCCAGCAAGTTTTGTAAACTGTCACCCATTGGTGACAAGTTAAGGCTCAAAGCCAGTTGTCAAGGGGATTTTCGGAGGTAGCTCAAAGAAAAAAGGTTCTCCACTGCCGACATTATAACTCTAATGTCAACTGGGGCTTAAATCCCTGCCAGATGAAAGGATAAGAAGCAAGTTCTTATCCTTGGTAGTCAGCGATCGCTTTTTGCCCTATAACTACTGCAACTATTACCAGGGGAAGACACTCATCCACTTGGATAAATGATTTTATTTCAATCGCTGCTGGCTGAGCGATCGCGCTTATTCTAAATTCCCTGCTTTCTTAACAGCTTGTTTCAAGTCTTCAAAGGTAATATTACCCTCTTCATCTCGATACGTCGCTAGCAGTTCCGCGGGGCTAGTACCTGTTTCTGCTAAAATGACTGCATTTAACCCAGGACTTAAAAAAAGCTCATTACTCGATATTTTGCCATCTTGATCGCCATCCAAGGCATTAAAAAGAGATTGAAGCTCTTGCTCAGTTGCCATAAGTTTCTATTTGAATTAGTTTTTTCAATTCAATATCCCATAATGTTGAAAAAGATGCAAGGAAAGTTACCTTTTACCCTGGCAGATACAAGCTGTTGCTGTCGTTTGGGCGTGTGCGTCTAGATACCTGGAAGTAGTCGCTACCGATTCATGCCCTAACGTCTGCTGCACCAAATGAATCGGCGCGCCCCTGTCTAGTGAATGCGAAGCGTGGGCGTGACGCAACCAATGGGGCCGACCTTTCCTGTAATCCCAGCGCGGTTCCCCAGCATCGTCTTCACCCCCGCTATTTGGAAGGTAGAAGATATCAGGTGTTTTGCTTTATCCAACATTTATCCACAAGCGGGGATTTTTAATTACCTGGTTTCCAAACTACTTCTTCAACTTTGAGCTGCTTGGGAATTAAGCCGAGTTCAAAAAAAGTATCCGCAATTTCCTGTTGCTCGGCAACCATCTCAGCTTGGATCGGTTCAAATCCATAACTCCGCCGTCGAGTTACTACATCTAAGATAGAAACATCAATTTTCAGAATGGGAGCGAGAATCTTGACTACTTCTTGGGGATTCGCATCAGCCCAAGTCGCTACTGCTTGAGTTTCTTCTCTAATTGCCTCAATGATTTTGAGATTCGGCTGAGCAAATGACTGATTAGCTAAGTAAAAATCGCGATTAGCTGCTAGTCCTTTACTATCTTTAACAACACGAATATCTATTTCCGCTTGAGCTGCTGCATAAAAGGGGTCCCAAATCACCCAAGCATCTACTTTACCTTGTTGGAAGGCAGCTCTGGCATCCGCTGGTGTCAGGTTGATCGGCTCAATATCAGTCCATTTTATTCCTGCCGACTTCAGTGCTTTTGCTAATAGGTAATTGGCGCTAGAACCTTTGGTAAAAGCTATTTTCTTACCCCGCAAATCTGCAAGGGTTTGAATTGCAGAATTAGCAGGAACTAAAATACCAGAACTGCGGTCTTTTGGGGCGCTACCACCAATGTAAAGCAGAGGTGCGTTAGCAGCCTGGGCAAAGACTGGAGGACCGTCTCCGGTGCGGGCAATGTCGATGCTACCGACGTTTAGTGCTTCCAGCATCGGGGGGCCTGACTGAAATTCTTTCCACTCAACGGATACACCTAGAGGCTGCAAGCGTTTCTCTAAACCTCCTCTAGCTTTGACTAGGGTGAAGGGGTCTAATTTCTGATGGCCGATGCGGACTACCTGAGCTTGAGTTGCTGCGGTGGAAGCGGCGGGGCTTGCAGAGCTGGTAGGGGCGGGAGTATTGTTACAGGCGGCGATCGCCCAATTCAAGCTGATTCCCAATAGAAATAGCGCTGCTAGGGAAAGGTGCGATCGCCATAATTGAGCAAGGAATGAAATTAGTCTTTTGATCATAAACAATAATATTGTTTGTTGCTAACTTGCCGATCAGAGACTTCCAACTAATTCGGGTTTGCCACTGTGTAACGCACCAACAAACTCTTGCAACTGCGATCGCAATCTTTGTTCTGTTTCTTCTTCAAGTTGTACGCTTGTTTCGTCATAACTTTGGATCTGCGTGTCTAAAACATAGACACCAGCCAAGATATGACTAGCGCCCAGCTCGGATAACACTGGTTTGAGGGCGTAGTTAATTGCTAATAAGTGACCCAGCGTACCTCCGGTGGCTATGGGGAGAATAACTTTACCAGCTAAACTCTTCTGCGGTAGCAAATCTAAGTAAGCTTTGAGTACGCCTGTGTAGGCTGCTTTGTAAACTGGTGTGGCGATGATTATGCCCTTGGCTTCTACTACTAAATCATTGACTGCTTTTAAGTCGGGGTTCGCGAATTGTCCGTAAATTAATACCTCTGGCGGGAGATCGCGGACGTTGATAGATGCTGTACTTAGTCCCTCTTTCTCGACAGCGCGGCGGGCGTATTCCAGGACGGCAAAGGAACGGGATGGATGAGACGGGCTACCTGCGATCGCAACAACATTAGGCATTTAATAATCCTCCTATTTTTGACTCATTTAAAAATGAACGATTTACGGAATCGCTCCTAAATACGGTAAATCAGTAGATTTACCGTATTTAATAGATAGTAAGCTAGCACGGTCAATTTTAAAAAGCAAGTAAGTTGAGATGTAAAGTTTGATAACTCTTATACAAATTTTGTGCGATCGCGAATCTCGGCCCCAATCAACTGTCCGGTTATTTCCCCCCAATACAGCAGACTCTCACCGGACTCAATAACAGAAACCGGTTCGCCACCGGATGCGGGTTCACCCAGAAGTAAGGGAAGGAGACTTACCCCTGAGGGTCGCTAGAACAAGCAGAACCTTTACAGGAACAGGGTTTGCTTGTTCTTAACAATTATTTATCAAAGTTCCCGAATATTGGGGAAAAATTCTCTTGCTTTTTGTAGAGACCTATGCAATACTCTTGTTAAATCGTAAAATACGATAACTTGACTGATTTACAGTAGATTAAAGTTAGAGATGCTAATCTGCTCTTCACCCGAATCTGTGAGCAGCAGGCTAATTAACACTTGCTTAACAGCAACTTTTGAAAGCGAAATAAAGTTAACACTTAACTTTTAACTGTTAATTGTTATGAGCCTGTGCAATAAATTGTGAGATATATGGAGGTTTTTTATAATGGAATCAGGACTCTCAGGAATGCGCTTAGAATTAGTGAAACTCCAGAAGTCATTTGGAAATATTGAAATTTTGCGGGATATCAACCTCGAAATAAATCCCGGAGAATTTGTAGCAATTGTGGGTCGCAGTGGATGTGGCAAAAGTACCTTGCTGCGCTTAATTGCCGGACTAGAAATTCCCAGTCAAGGTACGGTCTTTCTAGACGGAAAGCCGTCTAAACAACTTAACTCCAAAGTGAGAATGATGTTTCAGGATGCACGGCTACTACCTTGGCAAAAAGTGCTGGCTAACGTGCAATTAGGGCTACTAAATGCCAAAGAAAGCACTCGCTATAAAGCGATGCAAGTCCTTCACGCTGTAGGGCTTGGCGATCGCGCCAGCGATTGGCCGGCTGTACTCTCCGGCGGTCAAAAGCAAAGAGTTTCTTTAGCAAGAGCCCTCGCCTGCGAACCCGACTTGCTGCTGCTTGATGAACCCCTCGGCGCGTTAGATGCTTTGACCCGTATTGAGATGCAGCAATTGTTAGAAAATTTGTGGCAAGAAAAAGGATTTACCGCGCTACTGATCACTCACGACGTAGAAGAAGCAGTGGTGCTAGCGGACAGAGTTATTTTAATAGAAAATGGTCAAATTGCAATGAACTGTTCTATTGATCTCCCACGACCGAGGCAGAGAGGAAATGCTGTATTTGCAGCAAAAGTAGAGACCATTTTGCAGCGCGTTATGGAGCGAAAAGAAAGTAGTAAAGATGCAGAAAAGTTGGCAATAGCTGCGTTTCGGTAAACGGTAATTGGCATAAATTATCTCAATAGCAAGTTGTCTGGCTCAGTCGGGCTTATTATGCTAAATTCTCAGGAGAATGCCAACTAATTAGGGCTTGCTGAATAAAAGCCAAAAGATTTACGAGGGCTGGGTTATGCGCCCGTGCGAGCGTCCGTCAGGTCGCCGTGAAAAACAGGTAAAATAGGTCAAAATCGGTGCATCACCATTTGCGAGCGTGTACATAAAAACTGAGCTTGGTCTCCTATCACCCTCCGGCTTTGAACTCCCCTCATGTGGAAGGTTGTCACGAGATAACCGGGTGAAATGAGCAACCGTATAGAAAGTTGCGCGCTTGGCTGAAAGGCGTTGCATAATAATAGTGATATGAATTGGGTGCATCTCACTTTGGCACATATATCAAATTGAAAGTTGACCGTTGAGATAAGCACAGCGAAGAGCAAGGATAG
>NZ_JAUBQD010000128.1:0-4924 GCF_036701085.1 Microcoleus sp. Pol7_A1 | reverse complement strand
TTGGTTAATCCACAGCACTTTAAAAACTGGTTTACAAGCTGCTGCTACTGTACTTCATAAACCTGGAATCCGCTGTATCTCAAAGCAGCAACCGTGCCAGACTGGGTAAAGCTTCACCATAGGTGGGATGGATGTGAACCGATCGCTCTAACAACTGCCAGGTTGCTCCCGCCTCCATCAGGGATAAAAATACATGAACCAGTTCCGCAGTTTCGTAGCCCACTAGGGTTGCTCCCAGGATTTTGTCTGTGTCGCTGTCAATTACCATGCGATAAAACCCCAGGTCATGCCCCCACTCGATCGCACGCGCAATTTGGCTCATAGGTAACGTAACCGCACGCGCGTTGATGCCTTGTTTCTGAGCCTGTTCTAACGTCATCCCCACTCGCCCCACCTGGGGTTCTGTGTATACCGCATAGCCAAGAACGCGATCGCCTCGCGTCCGGTTTTCTCCACACAAAATAGCTTTTAAACGGCGATAGTCCTCCCATGAAACATGAGTAAAGGCAGGCTGTTTGGCAGCATCCCCGATCGCATAGACACCAGAACAGGTGGTGTGAAACTGGTCGTCAATTTTGACAAACCCTCGATCGTCTAACTCAATCCCGCTAGCGGCGGCATTTAATGCATTTGTATTGGGTTTCCGTCCGATCGCAACCAGCAAAGCTTCTCCCTGAAATTGTTCGCCATTACTCAGCGTCAGAATAAATACATTATTCTCATGGGCAACCTGATTTACATTCACCCCAAAATGGAGCTGAATTCCATCCTGCTTGAAGGCTTCTGCTAAGATCTGGCTGACATCAGCTTCTTCTCGATCTAAAAGGCGTGAACCCCGCACAATTAAGTGAGTCTGACTGCCCAAACGCGCCAATCCCTGCCCTAATTCCAAGCCAATATAGCCCCCTCCAATCACCAATAAACGGGCGGGTTTAGTGCTCAAGTCAAAGAAATTGCGGTTGGTCAGGTAGGGAGTTTCTGCCAGACCGGGAATCTCAGCAATCAGCGATGAGGTACCCGTGTTAATAATTACTAGAGGAGCCTGAACGGTGACATTCCCACCTTTGACCGTCCGTTCACCCACAAAAGAAGCTTCAGCACAAATTACCTTGACACCCGCAGTCTCCAATCGCTTGCGAATCCCCTGATTAAAATCGCTGCGGATTCCCCGAACTCGCTCCATGACAGCGGGAAAATCCACTTCAACCTCCGCGTGGATGCCTAATTTCTTGGCCTGACGCGCCCGACCTGCTGCATGAGCCGCTGCTAAAAACGCTTTGGACGGAGTGCAGCCATAGTTAATGCAACTACCGCCTAAAGCATCCCGTTCAAACAAGACAACCTTGCGCCCCTCATTGGCAAAATCAGTCGCCAGTGGAATGCCACCTTGACCACTTCCTATCACAATGACATCTGCTGTTTCCATTAGCGCTAAACTCCTTGGGGATAATTTGCTTTCATAACACTTTCACACTCCAAGTTCAAAACTCTCTGCTCGTTGAGATAGGGTTTGGATTGAGTTATCACATCATCATTCGGCATTGCTGAAAAGTAATGATTTTCTTACCTAGGAATTTGCTTTTGAAATAGCTAAATCATTATCAAATCAGCAATGCCTTGCATGGAATGGTACCGACTGCGGTTAGGATGCTTTAGCTTTGCGCTGTACTTCGTATACAGAAAAACGCAATGCCATCAAAGCTAGCGAAGACCACCCGTAATATACAGAGTTTCGCCAGTAATCCATCCTGAATCAGAGGACGCAAGGAAAACGACGGCAGGCGCAATGTCTTGCGGCTGTCCGATTCGACCCAGCGGAGTGTGCGCTTCAATTTGTTTGCGACCTTCGCTCTGAGCAATTCCCGCTGTATACGAACCTTCCGTTTCCACCATCCCAGGATTGATTGAATTGACACGGATGTGGCGTGAACCGAGTTCTTTGGCAAGCGACTTCGTGATGGCATCGACCGCTGCTTTGGTAGCATTATAGACTGAGCCGTTCGCGGGTGCGAGAGTGCTGACGATCGAACTGATATTGATAATGCTACCGCCTTCTGGCCCGAAGTGCTTTATACCTTGTTGTGAGGTGAGGAGCAATCCCAGCACATTGAGGTCAAATTGCTTGTGGAAGTGCTCTTCCGTGATGTTTTCCAGTGGGGAAAATTCATAAATGCCAGCATTGTTGACCAAAATATCTAGCTTGCCGAAAGCTTTTTGCGTTTCTGAAAAAAGATGTTCGATCTCTGCCTTTTTAGCAACATTTGCCTGGACTGCGATCGCCTTACCGCCTGCGCTGGTAATTTCATCAACCACGCGATCGGCCCCTTCTTTGCTTGATGAATAGTTAACGACAACTGCTGCACCTTCGGCTGCCAAATGTTTAGCAATAGAAGCACCGATTCCTTTGGACGCACCCGTGACGACTGCGATTTTTCCTTCTAGTTTTTTCATGGTTATTAAGAACTGTTGTGATTGTTGAGTTTGAACAAGCTGTCCGAAACGGTTGCGAACCTAAGAGAATGCACCCGTTCGGATCTTTAACAGTGAGATCTCACATCCGCGCATCCGCGTCAGGACTTGATGAATTCCAGCAGGTCGGCGTTGAGTTGGTCTTTACTCGTGTCGCCCAGACTATGCGATCCGCCGGGATAGATCTTTAAAGTCGAATTCTTGACCAGCTTCGCAGACAACAGGGCAGAAGCGCCAATTGGCACGATCTGATCGTCATCGCCATGAATAATCAGCGTCGGCACGTCGAACTTCTTCAAATCCTCGGTGAAATCTGTTTCCGAAAACGCCTTAATGCAGTCAAATGCATTCTTGTGACCGGCCATCATCCCCTGCATCCACCACGACTGGATCAGACCTTGGGAGACTTTGGCACCGGGTCGATTGAAGCCGAAAAACGGGCCACTAGCCACATCGAGGAAGAACTGCGATCGGTCAGCCAAAAACGCCGCCCGAAAGCCGTCAAAGACCTCAATGGGCAGCCCACCCGGATTCGCATCCGTCTTGAGCATGATCGGTGGCACTGCGCCCATTAGCACTGCCTTGGCAACCCGTGATGTTCCGTGTCGGCCAATAAACCGCGTTACTTCGCCACCGCCGGTAGAGTGTCCGATCGTCACCGCATCCTTTAGATCCAGCGCCTCGAAGAGTTCCGCCAGATCGTCAGCGTAGGTGTCCATTTCATTGCCGTGCCAGGGCTGGCTCGATCGCCCATGACCCCGACGATCGTGGGCGATGCAGCGGTAGCCGTGCGAGGCGAGAAAAAACATCTGCGATTCCCAAGCATCCGCACTGAGCGGCCAACCGTGACTGAAGACAACGGGTTGTCCTGTACCCCAGTCTTTGTAATAGATTTGTGTACCATCCTTAGTAGTGATTGTGCTCATGGGGCTCCTATGTAAATTGTGCTGATAGTTTCCCAGTCTGTATTTGATTTGGATAGTAAAGACGACTGCATCTGCGATCGGTATCCTATCGATCAATTACTACTTTATCAGTTGATACATAACTGATTTCAGCAGTCTTATTTTGATGACCCGACGATCGGTTGCGAAGGTGACCGATCCGCCTTTCAATCAGTTGTCTTCATTCTTCTATTTCGGTTCCATTTAGACCGCTCAAGTTCTTTGAGTTAAGATGCCAGTTAATCTTAGGACTTACGTACTTTGTGACATCAACGAATAACGATTAGGGCAGCTAGAGCGATCGCGACAACATCCTCAACAAGGGCAGCAGGAATTGCACCAATCTGCTCAATGGCGGCTATCCGTACTGTCCGACCACCATACGCACCGACCAGTACACCTACAACACCCAGGAGCAATCCAGCTAGTGCAACACTGCTGTTTGCTCCAGTGATGAACCATCCCACAATGCCACCACTAAGAATCCGAGCAATCAACGCAGGGGGACTGGTGCGAGAGGGAATTTGTGGCAGCATATCGGCAATTAGCTCAGCCACTGCCAGGACACCCAGAACGATCCCGATCGTGCCGCCACGCGCCAGAAATAAAGCAGCCGGGGCTGTCAAAGCTCGCAGTCCCGCCACTAACCCAAGGCCAAATGCAAAAATCAATGTTATGAACATAAATAGCCCTCTTGGTAGGTTTGAATGCCATCTTGATTTAAAACACAACTTATCAAGTTGTGGGTGATATTTTTTGTACAAAACTGAAGGATTGCCTGTGCGACTAGCGCAAAGCATAACTGTGAAGCAATTGTCCATCGCTTCATAGGTGAGTATTTTACGCCGTTCTCTACTCTTAATGCCCAACTATGGATTTCAAATGGAAAAAATCCAGGCACAATCGCCCTGCTTCAAGACGGGTTCGAGGCCCGATCCTATCACCTCAAGGGTGGCAACGATTTCAAACCGCAAAACAGCAGACAGAGTCAGAAGAGAGTTGGGGTTGTGGGGGTAAAAAGAAAGCTGAAACCTAGACATAAAAAGGATGAGAGCTGGGTTTCCCAAAAAATATGGGTCTGCTGTAGTGACAAGTAAACCCACAAATCAAAAAAATGCTAATGCAATTCGATCGCGAGAATCTAGAAAAGCAATTGGGTCGCGCCCAGTTCTTGATGTTGCTGCTTCTGGCTCAACATCATTCCCGCCGTAAAAAAAGTCAAACTAGAAACAATAGCAAGAGTATTTCCAATCTAAATAACTTGTGAAGTCAGACGCAGAAAGTTACAAATATTCTGGAATTTGCACAGCTTAACGATTAGTAGTTTATTGTGGTCTATCATCAGTTATTAGCCTAAAAATTCGGCACCAAAAAGTCGAATCCGGAGGTATACTTAGCTATTGACCGCAACCAGTGGAAAAATCTCAACTTGCTAATAGACATCTCCCAAAAAGAAATGGTTGATAGAGCGCTCTTAAATTATAATGGAATTTTATCCCCAAAAACATGAG
>NZ_JAUBQD010000013.1:97773-121606 GCF_036701085.1 Microcoleus sp. Pol7_A1 | reverse complement strand
GAACATAAATTTGATTTCCCCAAAATACGTCAATATACTTACACAGAAAAAATCATTTAGGATTGAGCTAGATAGAGCAAATCATTTAGGATTGCTATAGCTACTACCAAGTAGTATAGCATTGACAATCAAAATCAGCCACATTTTTTAAGTTATAAGTGATTTAGTCCTTAACTCTCTGCTAGATTGCTTTTAGCTCTTAATAAGAGCATGGTAGTAGTTACAATACTTCGGACAGTTTTTGGAACGATACTACAAGCTTACGCGGGGCAAGGATCATAAAAAAGTCGAATTAAATGCCGCGTCAGGGGGGAGCTGACATTGATTTAATTATCCACAGTGGCTCAAAGCTAAGTGAGAATAAGCCATTGGGCCCTATAAAAACTGTCCGGACTATTGTAGTTAAGAAGTTAACTTTTATTTGCGGTCTGCTTTCCACCCTGTCCACTTTACGTCAAGTTTCTCGGCTCAATATCAAGGTTAAAAATACAATGACACAATGCACTAACAAGGCATTGGACAGTAATTCGCAGGAGGTTTTATGGCAATGGTTGACTACTCGCTTTTCACATTGAAGCTTTTCTCGGCACTAGGCTGCGGGCTGATGGCTGGAGTCTTCTTCGCCTTCTCGACGTTTGTGATGAAAGCCCTTGCCCGACTCCAACCAGCACAGGGTATTGCCGCCATGCAAGCCATCAATATAACGGCGATTAATCCGTTATTTATGACGGCGCTATTCGGAACGGCTGCGGCTTGCATCTTTCTGGCTATCTCCTCGCTGTTAAAGTGGCACCAACCCGGTGCCGCCTATTTGCTTGTTGGCAGCCTGCTCTATCTTGTGGGTACTGTAGGAGTGACGATCGCGTTCAATGTGCCGCTAAATGATGCGCTGGCGACTGTCGAGCCAAGCAGCACTGAAGGTGCCAGCCTATGGGTTCGATACCTTAGCGACTGGACGTTCTGGAATCATGTTCGGACGGCTGCGGCGCTGGCGGCATCGGCTTTGCTTACGATTGCGCTCAGTTATCGAGCGGTACAATTTTAATTTGACATTTTTAATTAGGAGCGATAGATGCGATCGCAAAAACGAAATTTATTGAGGAGGGTAATTATAATATGGTTGTGCTGCTGGAGGGTCATCTTATCGCACTGTGCTAAGAAAAACATACGCGATCGCCAAAAAAGCAGAGCGCCACAATTTGGCAAAACTAATAACCTGTGCGGTTATCTTACTGCCTGCAAACCTCGCTTTTTCTGCTCCTACTTACTTGGGTAGCGAAACAATTGCTGAGGCTGACAGCGCTAAATTTACTCAAAAGGTTAACATCATCCTGGCTCAAGAAAGCACCCAGGTGCCGCTGAGCATTCGGTATGGTGGGACAGAAGCTAGGGGAGGCTTTGTCCTCATGCAACTTACTGCACCCAATCGAGATACAACTCAACCGGCTTACGGTGGCAAGCTTCGTTTCTACGATGTTCATCTTGCCAAAATGTTTGAAACTTCCCATTTTTTGTGCCAGCAGTTTAGAGGCGTTTCCGGTTATGAATGGGTTTATTCAGCAGGTAATGGAAGTATTCGCATGGGAAACTTTAGAATTCCCTGTAGTTTAGCTAGCGAAATGGCTTCAACCTACGGCTTAGGTAAGCCAGAACGCACAAGCATTGCCAAAGATACTGAGGGCGGCCCTCCTGAATCAGATGTCTATTCTATTCCGATTTTAGACATCACCGGTTCTAAGGTTCAGCGGTGGATGAATTTTGTGCAAAAGCTTAAACCGACTAGCAGGGATATGTAGCGACCTGCAATACTAAACACTCAAACCTGCAATAAACGTCATTCCTCAGCGTTCGACCGATCGCAAATCGACCGATCTCGCCGAACGTCTCACGCTGAAGTCCAGGATTGTTTGCAACTAGAGTGAAATTGATGGCTCACTCTCAGAAGACTCAAGCTAAAATCTACGATTAAAGTGAGGACACGCATCAAATAGGCTCTTTTTTATTCTTCCTTCTTCCTTCTTCCTTATGTCTCCAAATGCGCGATCGCCCCGTCCCAAATCCCGGCTGAGGCAAGTTTTAATCAGACTTGCCTTAGCCGTAATTGCTGCTATTATTGCTTTCAACATTCCTAACTCTTTAATTCCAGTGTTTAAAGAATCCGCATCCGAAGCAACGCCGCCGCCAGAAATCCAAAACGTGCTCGCCGGCCGGCGCAAAATTGTGACAGTGGGCGACAGCATCACCGAGGCAGGAAAATACCCCGGAGGTTACGTTTGGCTGCTGCAACGGTATCTGAATGCCCTTTATCCCGATCGCAAAATTGAAATCGTCAACGCCGGAATCTCCGGTAACAAGGCGACTGATATGCAAGCGCGCTTCCAGAAAGATGCGATCGACCAAAAGCCAGATTTAGTGATGATTAATGTCGGAGTCAACGACGTTTGGCACGCTTTTTTTGACTTCCAAAACCTGCGGTTTTATCCGCAAGGCAAGTTGCCCACGGGAGTACCACTGGCACAATATCGGGAGAAAATAACTCAAATGGTGCTGGCGGCAAAAGCCGCAGGAATTCGAGTTGTACTGCTTTCTCCTACTCCGATCGGCGAAATTCTTGACTGCCCAGAAAATCGCAGGTTGCAAGACTACATTGCCGCGATGCGAGAAATTGCGTTGCAGAATCAGTGCTTATTTATCGATTTGAATGCACCTTTTCGGGAAGTTATCGGCACGTATCAAAAGCACGCGGGTAAAACTTTGAATTTGTTAGCTGCCGATGGAGTTCATCCCAATCCGTCGGGATATCGAATTATTGCTTTTACTATCTTGCGCGGTTTGGGCGTACCCGCAAAGGATATTGAGAATTTGGAAGTCAAACATTAAATCTTTGAATTTAGTTAATTGTTGGCTATTGGCTGTTGGCTGTTGACGGTTAATTGAAAGTATCCAGGGTACAAGCCCCCTGATCTATGTCTGGGGTAAATTCTTCAAATCTAAAATCATTCACTTGGCGGATGATACCGCTTCAACCAACAGCTACCGATAATCACCAACGCCACCACAACAATAATTTCCGTCCAAAAAAACGAAAGGAAATCGCTGGCAGTGCCCACCGGCGGCACCCCCGGTTGAGCATTGCGAATAGCGGGAAAAGCAAACAGCATCACAGCAGTCCAACTCAGCATTCCCACTTCCGGCAACTTCCCAGATTGCATCACTTTTAATGCTAGCAAAAGTGCCATAGTTGACAGCACCCACATGATGACAATAATCACTAAGGCAAAGAATTTCACCGGGATTGAGCGAGTTGCAGAAACATCAATATAAATAAAGATAGAGGAATTCTCTGCCATCGGCTTATAACTGATGTCGAAACCGGGAACATCGGCATTAAACTTAAATTCCAAAGGTACGGGATTCAGTTCAAAGGGTGCAAACTTTTTACCAATCGAAGGCAGCGGGTCGATGGAAATAGCTACTTTAGCAATGTGCTTGTCAAACGGATAATTATTAATTTTTCCCTTGACTAAGTTAAATTTTAATGCAGGGACAATCATCGGTTTGCCTTCTTTAAAGGTAATTTCCGAATCCTGTACATTTGCGCCGTTAACTGTCATTAACAAGTCTTGGGCTGGATAAGTTGGCCCTTTTTTATAAATACCTTTGAGTTCAAACTGCAAGCGGGTTTCTAATTCGTTTTTAATGGGATCAACTGCAATTACCGCCATTTTGACTTCTACCAAGCCTTTGAGGGGCGCAGCGGTATCTTGAGACGGTCTGTAAGGCTCTTGGGCGTTAGCATTGTGAGAGTAAATAAATAAGATAATTGCCAAACTTACGGCGAGGCTGCAAATTAAAATAAGTATTTTTTTGAGATTTAATTTGTTGAGAGTTTGCATTTATTATGGATATTTTACATTTTGATTTGTTGTTAGTATTTCCCGCAGTCTGCCAGTCCGCCAGTCCGTCAGGGGTTAAAACTTGTGTCTCATAGCTAAAATCGGTGAAAACAGACATTTTGCCCCTTTTTCAGGAACAGGCTTTCGGGCCTGTCGCACAAAGAGTGAATTTCTTGTGGGGTGGGCCCCAGAGCCCGCTCATAAAAGGCTTATTGAGAATGGTGCAAAATCTCAGTTAAAACTGACATTTTGCACCATTTTCAGGAACAGGCTTTCCGGCCTGTTCCACAAGAGTTCAATTTTCCTTCTTGTGGGGTGGGCATGAGAGCCCGCCCATAGTAGCGCAACTACGAACCGATAGGAAGCAGTACATTGGGTGTAAAACTGCCGTGCAAACCGTAGGGAATGTGCTGTTTTAAATGCAAGCGCGCTAGGGGCCCTTTGGTGATGTCGCGAGCATCTAAAATCACTAAGGTCGATCGATGATGAGCTGCATCATACATTAAAACCAGCAGCCAGCCGTCATCCTCAGCAACAGCATCGGGACGGGTAACAAACACCGGTTCCCCCGCAAAACCGCGCGGCGCCGCACTCCAGATTTGCCTTTCACCAGTCACGAAATCAATTTTGAGGATAGCTTGCAAAGGAGCATTTCCCGTGGGAGAATCCGCAGCACCGATATAAAGATATCGGTAAGGTTGTCCGACATTATTAGGATGCAAAGTTGGAAACTCGCAGCACCGAGTTTCAACAACTTGATGCTGCACGGTTTTGTCTTGCAAATTTAACTTAAAGCGCCACAATTCGCCCGCTGGAACGCTATCAAAATCAATCTCGCGAAAATCGCCGTCTGCTTCTACAGTTGGAAATGATTCGTAACAAACTGAATCTACAAAAACTTCGCCTCCTTCTTCCCATGCGTTGCAGTGGTGGAAGACAAAACAAGGTTCCGTTTCTAATATCTTCACCTCGTCAGTGCCGTTGCGGGGAATTAAAATTGCTTGCGTTGGCTTGTTTGGCGAAAATTGAATGCACTGGGAGGCACTCCGAAATCCTAACAAGAAAAGCAGCGGATTGAAGCTGACGGGATTTTGGAAGAATATGCAGTAATTCGGGGTAATTACCATGTCGTGCAGGAAGGCAAAACCCGGTATTGCATGGGCGTGACGCTGCAAAAGTTTGCCGCTTTCGTCGAGTTCGTAAATCGTGATGGTACTCGACAAACCGGGCTTGACGGAAAAGTTGACTAATCTGTCTCCTTTGCCATTTTTCCCTTTTTCAATTCTCGGGTGGGCGGCGAAGGCTTCACCGGGTTCCAAGATGCCGTCTAGGGTATCTAAGCCGAGTGTTTCTAAGCTGCGGGGGTCGAGTCTGTAGGGCTGTGCTGCTTCCCAAAGTGCTAGCAGTTTGTCGCCCCAATAAATGATGTTGGTGTTGGCAATGTTTTTGATTTTGACATCAAAGATGTTGGCTAGCCAGCCCCCTGGCTTCTGTGTGCCGAAAACGCCTCGGTGAAGGATTTTTCCGGCTTTTTGTTCGGCGAGATAGCCTTCTGTGTGTATGAATCGGTTGCGGAAATGGGCGCGACCTTCGGATATTGCGATCGCACAAACCATCCCGTCGCCGTCAAACGGGTGGTGGATGCGCTGGCCGTTGACATCCAATAATCCGGGCCCGTTGCGAAAGAATGTGCCTTGCAAGCCGGCGGGGATTTCGCCTTCTATGTTGTCAATCCAGTAATCGGACTCGTTGGGTTGGGATTCGTAGCCGCGCTGCCAGTCTGTGCGATCGTATGACGAATTTGGGGCGGCTGTTTGAGATGCGGAAAGTTGTAAGTTTTGCATTGGTGTTACGGGAGCGAATTTTTTAACCGCAGAGAACACAGAGGGCGCAGAGAGGGTGAAAGTCGAAGAATTGGGAAACACAGTTAAATTCAGCCGTGTATCCGTGTCAAAAGCCGTGTATGCCTGCCTTTATTTGCTATCTGCGGTGCGGCTTTGTGACCTTACTGTCGGTACTAAATCGGGAAAGTATTCGGGAATGAAATGCTGTCCGCCTGGTTTGGAAGTGCCCAGTTCGGGTTCTAATACGGGAAGAGACTTTTGAGAGTTTGGATCGTTGCTTTCTGTACTCTCGGCGGGCAGCCAATTTAAGAACAGTAGGGGCAGAAGTGTGGACAGGTTTGTGATGATGACTAGCAGCCAGAGATTATCGAAATTGCGATCGGTAATTCCTAGCAAGTGGGTCAAAAGTGCACCGCCTTCGTGGGACAAAAGTCCTGCTAAATTTATGATTGACATCAGCAGCGCAAATAAAGTTGCTTCGACGCCTGGGGGACACAAGCGGGCGGAGAGTATCAGCACCGGCATATAAGCAATTTGTCCGATTACTGTCAGGATCAGGCTGTCTCCGATACTGAACCATCGATCGTCAATTCCTAAAGCTCGGTTCGCATGAGTTACTAATAATAAAGTAGTCATGCCCAAAACAGTCGCCATGACCGTTGACCAGCCAAAAATTACTCGAAATGGAACTGTTTTGAGGAAGCGCTGAAACAGCCAGACGCCGGCGAGGGCGGCAATGCTGGTAACGAGACGCACTCGGCCGAGAAATTCTGGTTGAAAGCCTAATTCGTTGGTGGTGAAAAAGAAGAAGGCCGAGTCTGAACTTGGGGTGGCTTGCAAGACGAAGAGAAAGGCGGTTGGCAGCCAAATTGATTTTTGGGTAACAGCTTGCCGCAGTTTTTTTAATTGGTCTTTGACACTTTCAAAGTCGGTTATTTTGTTGGTTTTTTCTTCGGTAATTAACCAAGCTGTTGCTGAGACAATTAGCGGGAAAGATGCGGTGATTAGAAATATGGTGTGGGTGCTGAAGTGTTGCAGCAGGAAACCGCTGAGGTAGGCGGTAATTAGTCCGCCGAGGGCTGAAGCGCCCCAAGACAAGGATTGCAGGGAACCGGCGTCGGTAACGGATTCTTTTCTGGCCCTTTCGACTACCAGGGAGTCGGCGATTACGTCGCTGACGGCGAGGGAGAGGGAACTCAGGGCGATCGCCCCTGTAGCGGCAAGCGGCGTGTGTACAAGTGTGGCGAGGCTCACCCATGCTGACGTTCCCAGCAGCCCGGAGATGACGATGTAAGGGCGTCTGCGGTAGCCGAATATCGGCAAGCCGTCGGACATGAAGCCGAACACGGGTTTGATAATCCAAGGCAGGGCGACGACGCCCAGCATTGCCGAGACTTCTGCCGGACTCATGCCGAGTTCGTCTTTGAGAAAGAAGCTGACGGCTAAGCGGGCGAGTCCGAGAATGCCTTGGACGAAGTAAATCAGTAAGATGGCTATGAGTTCGGGGGTTGGCTCATTCCCAAAGAATACTTTTTCTTTTAAAGATTCTTTGAGTTTGCTGACGCCGGAGGGGGAAACGAACATTTGAGCAATATTTCTTAATGAATCTCAATATTTATAACACATTCTTAATGAGTTGGGGGAACTGTCGGAGGTGGGAGGCGAAAGTGGCGGGGAGCTGGTAAGTGCTATAAAATTGTATTTATCTTGAATTTAAGCGTGTTTTGTAATAATAAAAACAGAAAAACGAACCGCGAAGGAAGAGAAAAAAGAGAAAATTTACAACTGCTGTCAGGTCTGTTATATGATTATCCATCCTGAAAATGTGCCGAAAATTACGGGTTCCAAGTACCCTCAGCAATTCAAATCTGCTGTGGCGGGGAGAGTAAAAAAACGCTTGGGCGATGCTGCCGGATTGCAGAATTTTGGGGTAAATGTGGTGAGACTTGCACCGGGAAGTTGTTCTGCTCTCAGGCACTGGCATACCCGTCAAGATGAGTTAATCTATGTTCTGGAAGGGGAAGTTACTCTGATTGTTAATTCGGGAGAGCAAGTGCTGAAACCGGGTATGGCGGCGGGTTTTCCGGCGGGTGAGCCAGACGGGCATCATTTAGTCAACCGCACGAATGCAGATGTTGTTTATCTGGAAATTGGCGATCGCACTGCTGGTGATTCGGCTAATTATCCAGATGATGACTTAATCGCGAAGGCTAGCGACAACGGTTGGATTTTTACGCGCAAAAACGGCGAGATTTATGAGGATTAAAAAAATCAGAATCGCACCCGTAAGTATTCTCCAGCCTGTTCACACTACGAAATCTCGGTTAGAGGAGGCAATTCATGAAGATTTTAGTCATTGGAGGCACTGCGTTTATTGGTCGTTATGTTACTCAGCAATTACTTAAAAAGGGGCATGAAGTCAGCGTATTCAATCGAGGAGTAACACTCGCGAATTTACCACTAGAAGTTAATCATATTCGGGGCGATCGCCAGAATCTAACCGATTATCGGCAAACCTTTGAGCAACTTGCTCCCGATGTAGTCGTGGATATGATTGCGCTGACTGAGGCTGATGCCCAAAGCACAATGGATACATTTAAGGAAGTCGCTCAACGGGTTGTGGCAATTAGCAGCCAAGATGTTTACCGTGCTCGCGACATTCTTTGGGGGCGAGAAACAGGCACGATCGATACAGTTCCACTGACTGAAGATGCACCGTTACGATCGCAATTATATCCTTATCGGGATGCTGGAATGCAACCACAAGTCCCCCCAGACTACGACAAAATTCTAGTTGAACGAGTCATGATGAGCTACCCAAGCTTACCGGGTACTGTGCTGCGATTGCCGATGGTGTACGGAGTGGGAGATTATCAACATCGCTTCTACCCTTTCATCAAGCGCATGGACGATCGCCGTCCTGTAATTGTGTTAGAAGAGGGCTATGCTCATTGGCACGGAAGCTACGGCTATGTTGAGAATGTCGCAGCAGCGATTGTGCTTGCGGTAACTGATGAACGTGCAACAAATCGCATCTATAACGTTGCAGAATCATCTGCATTATCTCCAGCAGAGTTAATTAGGACGATCGGACAAATTGTGGGCTGGCACGGTGAGGTTGTCATTGTATCAAAATCTCGCTTGCCTCAAGAGAGTCGCCTCGCTCTAAATATTGAGCAGGAGTGGCTGATCGACTCGACTCGGATTCGCGAGGAACTAGGCTATACTGAGCCGATTGACCGGGATGAAGCGTTGAGGCGAACGCTGACTTGGGAACGAGCAAATCCACCGGAAGTATTTTCAGCAATAGGGCTTCTAGACTATGCAACGGAAGATGCTGTTTTAGCCTCACGCTTAAACAGTTGACAGTTGACAGTTGACAGTTGACAGTTGACAGCGAGGTTTTTTCTATGGGGATTTACATCCCAACCTAAAAACATTCCGCCTTTGGGCGGGGGTTTAAAACCCCTGAATTTTGATAACAATGTTCTGGAAAGTACAGATTCCAATTATGAGGATTAAAAAATAATGAGTCAAGTTAATCTTTGGACTTCTGCGGAACACGCTTTGTGGTATCTTGCTAAAGCTGATGGAATTCCTCACCGCACTGAAGGTGAAGCTGTTTTGTTGGAGGAAGTGCCGAAAAATGTTAAGCGAATTCTGGATGTGGGCACGGGAGACGGGCGCTTGTTGGGTCTGCTTAAGTGCGATCGACCAAATGTTGAATGTGTGGCGATCGACTTTTCGCCGACAATGCTGGAAAAAGCCAGAATTCGCTTTGCTGATGACCAGAATGTCACGGTAATCGAGCACAATTTTGATGAATCGCTACCGGATTTGGGCAAGTTTGATGCAGTTGTTTCTAGTTTTGCGATTCATCACGTAATAGACGAGCGCAAACGTTCGCTTTACGCTGAGATTTTCGAGCTTTTGGAGCCCGGAGGCATCTTTTGCAACTTGGAACACGTAGCGTCAGCAACTCCGGCTTTGCATCAGAAATTTCGAGAGGCGCTGGGTATTAGCGATTCGCCAGACGATCCGTCTAATAAATTGCTCGATATGGAAACGCAATTGCGGTGGTTTAGAGAAATTGGTTTTACCGATGCAGATTGTTATTGGAAGTGGCGGGAACTCGCTTTATTAATTGGTGTCAAACCTGTTTAGCTGCGGGTAAGGACTGCATTGTCGTGTTCTTTTAAAATTGGAAATAGTCACAATTAGTAACGTGCCTCAATTTTTTAAACCCTCAATAATCGTTCTAGAAATTCACCTGATGCACCCTACAGCTTGATTTTAGTATGCCAGTTGCCTAAGTCCTGAATATAAGAGGTTGCTGTCGTAGTAGAAGTCGATCGCGAACAGTTCTGGTTATTTGAAAATAACCAACAGAGTATTCAGGAGATAACAGGCGAACTCTTAACCCAAACGATACAGAAAGCAACCGTTTTTTGGAGTAGCAAGCAAATTGAACCTCCAATTTACACTTTTAGTTAGTTGGGATGGAAGATATTGTCCGGTGGCTCGCACATTGGGATCTTACCCAGTTAGAGGGCTGTTTTAAGAGTTATTAACCAAACGATCGAATTAACACCAAACAAAAAGGTATAAAAAATATAGATTGATGGAGCGCAGATAGCTCTCCATAAAGAAGGCACTTTAAGTGTTTTCAAAAAACCGAGCGGGTGAACTAGACCTTCCGGTATAGAACGAGTTTTAAAACTTTCATCTAAGCCCGTTTCATCATTCAAGAATTGGGTAACTGCATTGACTCTTTGTATGTGATAAAATTGCACCCTCCAGTAGGTAGCTTCTAAAAACCAAAAACCAAAAATTATAACGTATCCCAGCGGAACTAACGCATTTATTTTGCTGGCAAACACCCAACCAATCAACGCTACCCAAATGGTAATTGCCGCAGTTTTTAACTGCAGCAAAATTGTATTGAAGTTAGCTATTTTTTTCTCAAGTTCCTCTGCTCCTTTTTGCAGCATTGCTAGCTGAAATTCAAATCTATCCATGTTTGATTCGGCGAACGTTTATATTAGAGTTATCCAAAAAATTATAATCTTCTTTTCTTTCGGTGTCGTTAGAGAGCTTCGCCTGACGCACCCTACAAGTCGATTTTAGATTATATAGTAAGGTGCGTCAGATCCCGAAATTCCCGATCGCCGTTAGAGAATTTCGCCTGAGGCACCCTACAAGTCGATTTTTGTGTGACCGTTGCGTCCAGGACTATTAAAGTCACGCACTTACTGAATTAAATTAAATCCGGTACTTTAGGTTTGATTCGGCGATCGTACCAGTTCATTAACGGGGTCGAAGTAATGCCGTGCAAAATCACAGAAATCACGATTGTTGTAAAGGTAATCCAGGCAATTCTTTCGGCTATTTCCCCTTCCAAACCGTTACCGAAAGCATAGGTAAGATAATAGATAGAACCGACACCACGAATGCCGAACCAACCGCACAGCCAGCGGCTGGCGGGATGTAAAGGACTGCCGATCGTACTGATCCAAGCTCCCACAGGCCGAATCAAAAAAATTAACAATCCAGCTACTAATAGGGAGTATCCTCCATAGGCCAACATAGGCTCTAAGCGCAAAAGCGAACCTAATAGTAAAATAGTTGCTATTTCCATTAACTTTTCAATGCGCTCGGTAAAGTGGAGTTGGGAAAGCGGTTTTTCTGGGTTGCGGTAACTCCGCTGCATCACAATTCCTGCTACAAAAACTGCGAGAAATCCGTAGCCGTTGACTACTTCGGTGAGGGAATATGTGAGCAGAATTGTGCTGAGAGCAATGAAATCTTCCATTAGTTGATCGGCCGGTCGATAGCGTTGGAGTTGGCGATCGATCCAGGTGACTGCTTTAGCTACTACAATTCCCATAACGATACCTGTGGCGATCGCCCAAATCAAGTCAACTGCTACCCACTGCGAAAACCAGTTCGGCCAGTTGTTATCTTTTAGTGCATGAAGGCCGAAATAAACGAAGGGAAAAGCTAAAGCATCGTTCAAACCGCCTTCGGAGGTTAAACCAAAGCGCAATTCATCGCGATCGTCTATATTTGCTAACTGAACTTCTGAGGCTAAAACAGGATCGGTGGGAGCGAGAATTGCTCCCAATAAAATTGCCGCCCCCCAATCTAATTTCACCAACCAATGACCGACGGCAGCCACTGCAAAAATAGAAATAGGCATTAAAAAACCGATCAGCCGCGCTGTAGAATTCCAAGCCCAAAATTGTAGCGGGCGATTCATTTTTAAGCCGCAACTGAACAGAGAAACAATAACTACAAATTCTGAAAGTCTTTCTAAAAATCGAGCATCGGGACGCAAGTCAATCAGCTTGACGCCATAGGGCCCCAATCCGATACCGACAATTAGATAAATTAAGGCATAAGACACCGGCAATCCTGAAATCCATCCGGAACCCAAGGTAACGGTCAGCAGGAGGATGCCAATAACTAGCAAGTTGAGAATGTAATCATCCACCATAGCGATCGCACTTTTAATCAGGTTTACCAAATGCGATTTTTACAGATAAAAGCTTTTGGGGCATCTACCGCCCGCTAGATTCAGATATCCTCCGAAAGTTGCAGTTGTTATACCAAATTTTTGATGTTTCTAGCCTGCTGCTGCAGGCTTTGTCTTTTGGCGCCGTAAACTCCGTGACTGACAATCGACCGGAATTGTTTATTTTATACATCTGACTAATAACTAATGATTAATGACTAAGGGCTGATGACTAATAATTAATTAGAAAGACCACTTTTTTCGGTAGCGATGATGTGCAAATCTACGTGTTTGAGCGATCGCACTAACTGTTGAGTCAAAGAACCCCGCAGCAGCAATCTCCAGCGGGATTGCTGGCTTTCGCCGATCACAATTTGAGTAATTCGATACTGTTTAGCTACCTCCGAAATCGCTTTAGCTATATTAGTGCCGTTTACCCGCAAAAATTGCCCCTTAAATTCTTGACAGAGTTTCTCACAAGTTTCAACGTGCAAGATTTCTGCTTTTGTTAAAAATCGGTCTGGATCGTTGACAAACACAGCATAAAATGGGGCATTCATGTAGCTAGCAATCCTCCCGCCCCGCCGCAGCAGTTGCAAGGAATTGGGATAAGTCGAGATGCACACTAAAACTCGTTCGTGAATGTTGCAAGATTGACCTTTTAAAGTTGCTGCATCGTCTTCCACATTGTCTGCGACTTCTCGCAGGGCGAGTTCTCGCAAAGCAATTAAATGACGGCGCTGGAAAAAGTTTTCTAAAGATTGTTCAATTTTTTCGGGAGCATAAATTTTGCCTTCTAGCAACCTTTCTTCTAAAGTTTCCGGCGTGACATCCACAACGACTATTTCGTCAGCATCTTCGAGAACGCGATCGGGCACTCGTTCTCGCACGACAACTCCGGTAATTCGAGCTACTAAATCGTTGAGACTTTCTATGTGCTGAATATTGAGAGTGGAGAAAACATCAATTCCCGCATTCAGAATTTCTTCGACATCTTGATATCGTTTTTCTCGCAGAGAACCCGGAATGTTTGTATGAGCCAGTTCGTCTATTAATGCTAATTGGGGGCGGCGTTCTATGACAGCTTCACTATCCATTTCGGTTAGCACTTTTCCGCCACGCAGCATTTGTTTTCTGGGCACTACTTCCAGTCCTTCGCCTTTAGCTGCTGTCTCTTTCCGTCCATGAGTTTCTAACAGTCCCATTACCACATCAATGCCTTCAGATTTGAGCCTGTGCCCTTCTTCTAGCATTCGGAAAGTTTTGCCGACACCGGGGGCCATGCCGATAAATATTTTGTGCTTTCCCCGGCGGGGGGTGCGATCGTAAGTGCGGTTCGGTTGGGCGTAAACCGCGTCTGGATTGTTGGTAAGTTCGCTAGAGTGAATCATAGCTCAGTAGTGGGTAGTTAGTCAATTTCCAGTCATCAGTCAGTTTATGACCGATGACTGCCGACTGTTGTAAACTATTGTAAAGCGTCGAGAGCCAAATTAAGTTTGAGGACGTTAACTCCCGGTTCGCCGAAAATGCCGAGAAATCTGCCATCCGTATTTTTGGCTACCAACATTTCTACTTGATTGAAATTGAGCGATCGCACCGTTGCTATCCGCTGAATTTGCGATCGAGCTGCCTCTAAGCTAATGTGCGGATCGAGGCTAGAACCAGAGGTGTAGACTAAATCAGCAGTCGGTTTGATACCAGCTTTGTTGAGACGATCTAATTCAACTTGCACGCCCTGAAAACCATCTTTCTCATTACCTCGCTTCAGCAAATCCGAGTTACTGGGGGCAAGGTTGCTAGCTCCAGAAATACCTGTTGTTTGACTTAAATTTTCTGCCTTTGTGGGAGCGTAATTTTCGGTTGCAAAGCTGCTGTAATTTGTGGTGCTGGGGCGACTCCAAAAATATTGAGCCGAGCTGAAAGGCTGACCTATTAAGGAGGAACCAACGACAACTCCTTGCTTAGTAATTAAGCTGCCGTTTGCCTGGGAGTTGAAGGCAATTTGACCAATTACTAGCAAGATTAAAGGGTAAATAATAGCTGTAATTCCCCACAAAACCAGGGTAAGGCGAATGGCTCTAATTATTTCTCTCATAAATTACCTCGCTCCGTTATTTGCTAAGGGTTAATTATTGACTAAAATCTTTCCGGCTGAAAGATGACTACAAACAGGTAAATAGAAAGGGCGATAATCACCAAACCCAGGAGACTTAAACCCCAGACAGCTTTTCGGGTCAAATCTTCCCCCCCAACCGCGTAAACAGCGGGGGCAATTATCGCATTGAAACACATTGCCAGAAATAGATGCACCGGGATTGGGTGGCGGTGCCAAAGCATTTGCGCTAACTCAATAATTTCTTGGAAATCTCTGGCAAAAATATCATTCAGCAAATCATTCCGTTTCATAAATTCTCCTTATTTTGGGAATAAACATCTGTCTTTCTATTGGATGATTTTTTGGGGAAAATCGAGGCAGATCCTCTGGAACTGGGTTCCCCGACAGAGCCGGGGAACGGGATTAATCCGTGTATCCGTGTCAAAATCCGTGTCGTGCTTTCCCGAGCTATGCTAGCCCAACGGCGGCAATCAAAACATCAATAACTTTGATAGCAATAAACGGCGCGACTGCTCCTCCCAATCCGTAGATTAAAATATTCCGCTGCAACAGTTGATTGGCGCTCAAAGGTCTAAACTTTACACCAGTTAATGCTAGTGGAATCAAAGCAGGAATAATCAAAGCATTGTAAATTAATGCAGACAAAACTGCCGATTGACCGCTGGCTAAACCCATGACGTTTAAAGCGCAGACGGGGGCAAACATGGCGGGAATAATTGCAAAATATTTAGCAATATCGTTGGCTAGGGAAAAGGTGGTCAGCGCGCCGCGAGTAATCAGCAATTGTTTGCCGATTGTAACTAAATCAATTAGTTTTGTGGGGTCAGAATCCAAGTCCACCATGTTCGCAGCTTCCTTCGCTGCTTGGGTTCCAGAATTCATCGCGAGTCCTACATTTGCTTGCGCTAGTGCGGGTGCGTCGTTGGTTCCGTCTCCAGTCATTGCGACTAATTTGCCCTCGGCTTGTTGCTTGCGAATTACGTCGATTTTGTCCTCGGGAGTTGCTTCGGCAATGAAGTCGTCAACCCCTGCTTCATCGGCAATTACTGATGCTGTAATTCGGTTATCTCCGGTGAGCATTATTGTGCGGATGCCCATTTTTCGCAGTTGGTCAAACCGATCGCGAATTCCCGGTTTGATGACATCTTTTAAATAGATAATGCCGTAGGTGTCGCTGCCTTGACAAACAGCTAAAGGTGTGCCTCCAAGCCGGGAAACTCGCTCGTAAGCTTCATCGAGATCCGGCCCGAAATTGCCGCCGCGCGATCGCACAAAACCCTTCACCGCATCCACCGCGCCCTTGCGAACCTCCGTCCCATCGGGCAAATCCGTGCCAGACATCCGCGTTTTTGCGGAAAAATCAAGCCCCGTGGCGTTGGTGCGATCGAAATCCACCTGTGCGCCCAAATTCTGAGCCAAACGGACGATCGACTTTCCCTCTGGAGTATCGTCAAACAGGCTAGCAGCAAGGGCTACAGTCGCAACCTCCTCCAGCGAGTGACCGTTTACCGGAATGAACTCCTCGGCTAAACGGTTGCCCAGCGTGATCGTCCCCGTTTTGTCCAAAATCAGCGTATTCACGTCGCCGCAAGCCTCGACGGCGCGTCCAGAGGTCGCTATCACGTTAAACTGAGCGACGCGATCCATCCCCGCAATGCCGATCGCGCTCAGCAAACCTCCAATGGTAGTTGGAATCAGCGCCACCAGCAGCGAAATCAGCGTCACCACGCCCACGGGAGTTTTCACGTAATTGCCCACGGGCGGAATGGTCGATACCACAATCAAAAACACCAGAGTCAGCACTGCCAGCAGCACCGTCAGCGCGATCTCGTTGGGCGTTTTCGACCGTTCTGCGCCCTCTACCAGCGCGATCATCCTGTCCAAAAACCCCTTACCCGGGTCGGCCATCACCCGCAGCGTCAATTCGTCGGAAAGGATGCGCGTCCCGCCAGTGACCGAACTGGCGATGTCCGAACCCGGTTCCTTGAGCACCGGCGCGGATTCGCCAGTGATCGCAGATTCGTCTACAGATGCCACACCTGCGATCACTTCGCCGTCGGAAGGAATGACATCGCCTGCGATCACTTTAATTTGGTCGCCGCGTCTCAGGGATGTTGAACTAACTTCTTGAATTGAACCGTCTGGTAGGAGTTTGCGGGCTGTTGTGTCGGCTTTGGTCGATCGCAGCGCATCTGCTTGCGCTTTGCCGCGCCCTTCCGCCACCGCTTCGGCAAAATTAGCAAATACCAAAGTGAAGAACAAAATGAAGGTGACTAAACCGTTGAAAATCACCTGATTATTGCCGGGAACCGGCCCGAACAGCGTCGGGTCGATCGTTAATAATGCAGTCACAATTGTGCCAACCCACACCACAAACATCACCGGATTTTTCAGCATCACCCGCGGGTTTAGCTTAACAAAAGCTTCTTTAAAAGCTCTTTGATAAAGACCTTTAGTATTTGCTTTCGGCGTGTGCTTGCGAGACTGGCGAGAGCCTCTAGCAGGTTTTTTTGGCGAATCAGGGGTATGGGAAGAGGTCATGTCGATTGGGGATTTTTAATGAACCACAGAGAACACAGAGAACACAGAGAACACAGAGAAAGAGAAGAGTGAGGTTGAGGATTTTCGCTACAGAGGTGGAGGAGTTGGTGTTGCTAAAGGTGTTGTGGGTGCAGTTATCGATGCAGGTTCAAACTTGCCGCTGCTAATTTCATATCCTTCGGCAATTGGCCCTAAAGCTAGAACTGGGAAAAATGTCAGCGCGCCCAGAATTATGATTACTCCTGCGGTGACGCTGGTGAACAAAACTGAATCTGTTCTGAGAGTGCCCGTTGTTTCGGGAACCAGTTGTTTGTTCGTCATGCTGTCAGCTAAAAGCAGCAGGGCAATAATTGGAACGTAGCGCCCCAAAAGCAGGCTAAAACAGGTGCTTAAATTCCACCAAAGTCCTGTCGGCGCGGGTTGAGAGTCAGCCAATCCTTCAAAACCAGAACCGTTGTTAGCCGCCGCCGAAGCGTATTCGTAGATTACCTGAGAAATGCCGTGAAATCCCGGGTTGCTGATACCGCTCAAATTGTCGGTAAAGGCGAGGGTAATTGCACCGGGGATTAAAACTGCGATCGGGTGAATCAATAAAACAACGCTGGCTAAAACAATTTCCCGTTTCTCAATTTTGCGTCCCAAAAATTCCGGCGTTCTCCCCACCATCAATCCGGTGAGAAATACGCTCAAAATCGAGTAAATAAATAAGTAAGCCGTTCCCGTTCCTTGTCCGCCCCAAACGATTTGCAGAAACAAATTAAACAGAGTAGCAAAACCACCTGGAGGCATTAAAGAATCGTGCATTCCGTTGACAGCCCCGCACATTGTCCCAGTTGTAGTGACGGCCCAAAGTGCAGTTTCTGCCCAGCCAAACCTAACTTCTTTCCCTTCTAAATTAGGCTGCTGCGAACCCAGCAAATTATTGATTTGAGGATTGCCTTGAAACTCACCGACTGCTGCAACACCAATCAAGACAACGTAGATGCCAAAAACCATCCAAAAAATCAGCCATCCCTGCTTTTTGTTGTTGGCAAATCTGCCGTAGGTGTGAATCATAGCTGCTGGTATAGAAAGCATTGCTAGTGTTTCCAGCAAGTTGGTAAAAGGGTTGGGATTTTCAAAGGGGTGAGCCGAGTTCATGGCAAAAAATCCGCCGCCATTTTCTCCCAGTTGTTTGATACTTTCAAAGTGAGCAACTGGGCCGCGAGCAATTACTTGCGTGCCGCCTTCTAAGGTACGGGCAACTGCCGGGTCTGCTAAGGTTTCCGGCACTCCTGAAATTAGCAAAAGTAAGCCTATTATCAAAGAAACGGGCAGCAGAATACGGGTGATTGATTGAATTAAATCGATGTAAAAGTTGCCCAGCGGGCGACCAGTCAATCCCCGAATAAAGGCAATCCCTACTGCTAAACCCGTGGCGCCTGAGGTAAACATTAAAAAACCCAGGGTTAACTGGGATAGATAACTGAAGGTTGTCTCGCCGGAGTAATGCTGTTGGTCGGTATTTGTGAGGAATGAAATAGTTGTGTGCAGCGCAGTATCCCAGGTTGGGGCACTGAGGCTGGTAGGATTTAAAGGCAGCACTCCCTGAAGCATGAAAATTAAGAAAACAAATATGCCCATTGCTGCATTGCTGTAGAGTAACGCTCGGGCATATTGCCAACCTGTCATGGAATCTACATACCGGATGTTGCTGGCTTTATAGATGAATTGTTCTAGGGGTTTAATAGCTGGGTCGAGAATGGTTTCTTGTCCCATGTAAACCCGCGCCATGTAGTTGCCGAAGACAGGCGCGATTGCTATTAAAATGATTAGGGTTAATGCGATTTGAAGTAATCCTTGCTGCATAACTGAGCCAATTTTTTATCGTTGGATAAATGGGTTTTGCCGATCGCGAAATGGGTTCGGTGGGAGGTTCCAAAAACCGGGCGAGCTTTTTTTGAAGGTCACTTTCAGTTTGGGGGCGATCGCCGAATTCAATGCTGCTAAGATGCAATCTCCCCAGCCGGAGGGAGTAACGCCACCAGCGGGTTTTCACTGGCGATAATTCCTCGTTTTTCTTTTGCTAATCCCGTGCTTTGACAGCCATCGAGCAGTTGTATAGCATTTAAGACCGCGCCACAATAACTAGGGTTAATTTGGATAAAACTGAAATCGCTTTGATTAGACAAAGTTTATCTGTCACTTCTGTTAGCCCAAAAAGGCTCTCTACTTTTACTGATTACTATAGTCATTTTTAGAAGATTGGATAATCAGCTTTCAGGTATAATTTGCTGTTTGCACGTTAGGCTTATTCGCTCTATATTTGTCAGAATAGATGAATGTTAAACTATATTTAAATGTCTATATCTTGAGATATAGATGTTCGCTAAACGCGAGACTTTTGCGCGAAATAGGTGAAAACAATTCCCAAAAAATAACTATGCTAAGGTAGTAGGTAGTAGGAAAAAAACTGTGAATGTAAAATATAAAATGGATTGATTGAGGATGTTTAAAAGTTTATCGGCTATCCCAAAAAAACTGGTTATCCAAGAGAAGTATTTGCGGGGGAGGTGGTCGATCGCAATTTTATTTGCGATTGTTGCACTGCTGGAATTTACTACGCCGTCGGAGTATCTGTTTGGGTATTTGTATACGGGTCCGATTTTACTGGCCAATTCGCGATTGAGTCGGTTGGGTAAGTTGCAAATTACGCTGCTATCGGCAGCTTTGACGCTGTTAAATTTGTTTATTCCTCCTGGAGAAGCGATCGCCCTAGCCACTGTCGCAAATAGATCGATCGCAGTCATGGCTTTAGGGGTGACGGGATATTTGAGCGATCGCAACCAGCAGTACCAAGAAGCGATCGCGATCGCTAAAGCTGAGTTGCAGTCGCAGGAGCAGCTAGCAAGCATTCGAGAAGATTTTGTCTCTACTTTGAGTCACGACTTAAAAACGCCGATGCTGGGGGCGATCGAAACAATTAAAGCTTTTCAGTCAGCAAAATTTGGGAATGTCACCGCCAGTCAGCAAAAAGTTCTCGAAACAATGGCGCGATCGCACAAAATGTCACTACAATTAGTAGAAACGCTGCTGGATGTTTACCGCAACGATGCCGAAGGTTTAAAACTGCAACTTGCTCCTGTAAATTTAGTAGCTTTGGCAGAAGAAGTAATCGCAACACTCATCCATTTGTCTGCGGCGCGCCGGGTTTACATTAATATGAGTTACGGGGACTCAGATTTCCGTCGCTCTTTGTGGGTAAATGGCGATGCTGTGCAACTCCAGCGCGTTTTTGTTAATTTGCTAACAAACGGCATCAACCATTCTCCTCGCGGTGGCAAAGTAGAAATAGTCATGGAATCTTATTCGAGTTATCAGGTGGTGAAAGTTATCGATAGCGGTTTGGGAATTACCGCCGATGAACTGCCCCACTTGTTCGAGCGTTTTTATCAAGGACACAGCGACCGGCAAGCCAAAGGATCGGGATTGGGGTTATACTTATCTCGCCAAATTATTGACGCCCACGGCGGTATAATTTGGGCAGAAAATAAATTGCCTCTAGGCGCTTTATTTGGATTTAGACTCCCTGCTATCCCAGAGAAATGAAACCACTTTATCCCTTGCGAATTCTCTTAGTTGAAGACGACGAACTGTTTCGGTTGGGGCTGCAAACGCGGTTGCAGCAAGAAAGTTGCTTGCAAGTAATTGCTGAAGCGGAAGATGGCGAAACGGCGGTAGAATTGACTCAGGAACACTTGCCCGATGTGGTAGTTCTCGATGTCGGTTTGCCGGGAATTGGGGGTATTGAAGCGTGCCGCCAAATTAAACAGCGACATCCAGCAATTCCCGTTTTAATCTTAACTTCTCATTCGCAAAAATCCTTAATTGAAAGATTGATTGGTGCGGGTGCTCAGGGCTATTGTCTAAAAGGTATTGCGGCGGAAACTTTGGTTTTGGCAATTCGATCGGTAGCGGCGGGCGCTTCGTGGTGGGATCAGGCCGCGACTTCGGAAATTCGGGCAGTTTTTGCAAATCCCGAACCTTTGAAAAATGGGTTGAGATCGGAACTTTTAGAGAATCCGCTGACGAAGCGAGAACAGGAAATATTAGCTTTAGTTGCGGGGGGAAAAAGCAATCAGGAAATTGCTCAAATATTGTACATTGCTCCGGGGACGGTGCGAGTTCACGTGCACGCGATTTTGCAAAAGTTAGAAGTGCGCGATCGCACTCAAGCTGCTGTACTCGCAATTCAGAAAGGATTGGTAGCAGAAGAACTGTTAGGGCGTGTCATCAATTAGCAAGGTTGACAAAATGAACAAGGTGTGGAGCAAGATTCGGCTAACAGCCTAAGCCAACAAGATACTTGAGGCAGCTAGATAAATCCCTCCCAAAAAGTTCAGCCCACGCTTGTCGTAGCGAGTAGCAATGGCTCGAAATTGCTTTAGTTTGGCAAAGAAATTCTCTATCAGATGACGCGCTTGGTACAACACAGCATCATAATCACGGGGGTCTTTGCGGTTTTTCTTCGGTGGAATGACTACCTCGATTCCTCGTTGTTGCAAAGGAATTACTACCCGTTCATCAGCATCATACGCTTTGTCGGCAAGAACCGCCTCTGCTTGAACTTGAGGCAATAGCTGATCGGCTCCTTCCAGGTCGGAGGCTTGACCTGGAGTTAAAAAAAATGAGTGGGATTGCCCAAGGCATCGGTGACGGCGTGAATTTTAGTGCTCAAACCCCCTTTAGAGCGACCAATCGCTTCTTGTTCGGGTGTACTGTGCTCGGCTCCAGCACTATGCTGGTGAGCCCGAACAATCGTGGCATCAATCAGGGCATATTCGTTATCGGCATCCGCTGCCAGTGCCTCAAACACTTGTTGCCACACGCCTGTTTGAGACCAACGGCTCAAGCGAGTATGAACCACTCGAAAGTCGCCAAAGCGCTCTGGTAAATCTCGCCAAGGAATGCCTGTGCGGTAGCGGTAGAGAACCGCTTCGACAAACAAACGGTTATCTTTGGCGGTTACTCCGACCATACCTTCTCGTCCTGGTAATAACTCTTTAATCCGTTCCCATTGGTCGTCGCGCAAAGCATAGCGTCGGCTCATCAAAAAGCTCCTTATGAAAGTAAATGATTGTAGTTCCGTACTATCTTCACACAATGCTCAAAAAGTCAACCACTCTATTTGATGACACGCCCTAGCTATCGAACCCTAAAAGGGCAACTTTTGTAGTGGAATTGTCGCTTTTTGAAATGAATTACTTGCTAAACGCGCCTCTACAAGATGAATCTGTTGCAGCTTCACGGAAAATTAATATCAGTCTTGATTGTTAATTTTCTTGATGACATTTAATGTGTGAATTTGCTAAGGTCGGCACATCTTAATTTTCCTACAGTCATCTAACCAGAGGTGTATTGTGCCAAATTTTATCGGTTCAGTTTTTAGTTCGATCGCCTTTCTCGACTCTGCCCTTCCCGACAGCCAAACTCTCCGCAACGGCATCGCAGCGGGGACAGAAGTAATTACCCTCGATGCGGCGCGGGATGGAGTAGAACAAATCACGGCAGCACTAGCGAGTCGCAGCAATATTAAAAGTATTCATATCATCTCCCACGGTCGCCCCGCGAGTTTGCTGCTAGGCGGGATCGAACTCAACTTGACAAATTTGAAAAAATATGCTAGTCAATTGCAGTTTTGGGCGCGATCGCTGGCAGAGAGTGGAGAGATTTTGCTGTACGGGTGCGATGTAGCGGCGGGAGAGAAGGGCGCTAACTTCGTGCAGCAACTGAGTCAGCTAACCAAGGCAAAAATTGCTGCGTCTAGATCGCCGATCGGCAGTTCGGCTAAGGGCGGAGATTGGGAATTAGATTATACAACAGGAGCGGTGTCCTCTGGGCTGGCGATCGACCCAGCCACAATGGCCACTTATCCATTTGTGTTCGGCTTTACCCTCTACGACGGCACAAGTAACTTTCCACCGCCGGCTGGAACACCCGGTATCGGGGTATCAGGGACTACTCAATTAGCTTACGGGCAGATACCTCTAACTCCCCCACTTGGTTCTGGTGTCCAAGCTACTGGTGCGTACTCGCCCAACACAGGCATTAATACTGCTAGCGTCACCGCCGCGAATAACAATACAGGCTATGCAGGCTACACCAACTATAGATATAGTCCCTTTCCTTTCCCAGCAGGAACATTTAGTCTACTCAACCCAAGTTTCCCCACACTTGACCGCACCAACGGTTACAGCGTTTCTTTTCGAGTTGCAGTAACGGCTGAAAACAGTAATAGTAACGATCGGTCAGGTTTCAGCATCATCGCCATTAGCAGCGACGCTCAAAATGGCATTGAACTGGGTTTCACCAACCGCAACCTCGGCGCCAACGGAGGTATCTTTGCTCAAAACGGTGGCGCATCCCCAACTCTGTTTACTCGCGGGGAAAATGCAGCTTTTAACATCAGCAATGCTACTGACTATAAACTGGTAGTTCAAGGCAGCACTTACAGCCTGTTTGCTGGGGGCGCAGCAATACCAGGCCTGACAAATCAACCGCTACGCAACTACACGGCTTTTGATGAAAAAGCCAGTCAGCCACCTTTACCCTACGATCCCTACAGCCAGGCAAACTTCCTATTTTTCGGCGACGAAACCGATCAAGCAAGTTCCACTTTTACTCTCGGCCCCATCTCGGTTAATAATTTCCCGGTAGCCGTCGATGACCCCTACAGCGTCCTGCACGACAAAGTGCTCAGCCAATTTCCGGGAGTCTTAAGCAACGACACCGACGCCAACAGCGACCCGCTGAGTGCAAATTTAGTCACAGGCCCGACCAAGGGTACGATTGTTTTTAACCCCGACGGTAACTTCACTTACACTCCTAGCCCTGGCTTTGTCGGTACAGATACCTTCACCTACAGCGTTAGCGACGGGGCTGC
>NZ_JAUBQD010000013.1:0-97673 GCF_036701085.1 Microcoleus sp. Pol7_A1 | reverse complement strand
GGTACGATCGTTTTTAACCCCGATGGTAACTTCACTTACACTCCTAGCCCTGGCTTTGTCGGTACAGATACCTTCACCTACAGCGTTAGCGACGGGGCTGCGACTGTTCCCGCTACGGTGAATATCAACGTTATCAATCAGCAGCCACAGCCACAACCTGATAGCTACATCACCCAGCACGACAAAGTTCTCAACGCCTTTCCATCTGTCTTAAGCAACGACAGCGACGGCGACTTCTTGGACAAGTTGACCCCCGCTTTGGTCACAGGCCCGACCAAAGGTACGATCGTTTTTAACCCCGATGGTAACTTCACTTACACTCCTAGCCCTGGCTTTGTCGGTACAGATACCTTCACTTACAGCGTTAGCGACGGGGCTGCGACTGTCCCCGCCACGGTGAATATCAACGTTACTAACAGTCTGCCAACAGCACAACCTGACACCTACAGCATCAGTGCGGGAACAGTCCTCAGCGTAACAGTGCCCGGAGTTTTAGCGAACGACTCCGACGCAGATTTAGACACGTTGACTGCTGCGGTGGCCGCAAATCCGACAAAAGGGTCGATCGCCCTCAACAAAGACGGTTCTTTCACTTATACTCCTGACGCAGGCTTTTCTGGAACAGACACCTTTACCTACACAGTCAGCGACGGGATAGTTAACTCTACACCCGCTACCGTAACTGTAAACGTCAACAATAACCCGCCTACAGCCAATTCTGACAGCTATACCACTGCTTTTAACAGTCCCCTCAACGTGACGGGTTTGGGAGTCTTAATCAACGATAAAGACCCGGAAAACGACCCGCTGACTGCGATTCTGGTGACAAATCCGGCTACAGGGTCGATCGTCCTCAACGCTAACGGTTCTTTCACTTATACTCCGAATGCTGGTTTTGCAGGGACAGACTCTTTTACCTACAAAGCTAATGACGGGAAAGCTGATTCTGCGATCGTCACGGCAAGCATTCTTGTAAATACCCCTCCAACTCCAACTCCAACTCCCACGGAAACTCCAACTCCAACTCCCACGGGAACTCCGATTCCGACTCCCACGGGAACTCCGATTCCGACTCCCACGGGAACTCCGATTCCGACTCCCACGGGAACTCCGACTCCGACTCCGACTCCCACGGGAACTCCGACTCCCACAGAAACTCCGACACCAACTCCCACGGGAACTCCGACTCCCACAGAAACTCCGACACCAACTCCCACGGGAACTCCAACTCCGACTCCCACGGAAACTCCGACACCAACTCCCACGGGAACTCCGACTCCGACGGAAACTCCGACTCCCACAGAAACTCCGACACCAACTCCCACAGGAACTCCGACTCCGACAGAAACTCCAACTCCGACTCCCACGGAAACTCCGACACCAACTCCCACGGGAACTCCGACTCCCACAGAAACCCCGACTCCGACGGGAACTCCGACTCCGACTCCGACTCCGGCTCCAACTCCGACTCCAACTCCGACTCCCACGGGAACTCCAACTCCGACTCCGACTCCCACGGAAACTCCGACGCCAACTCCCACGGAAACTCCAACTCCGTCTCCAACTCCGACTCCAACTCCGACTCCCACGGGAACTCCAACTCCGACTCCGACTCCCACGGAAACTCCGACTCCGACTCCCACGGAAACTCCAACTCCGACTCCCACGGAAACTCCAACTCCGACTCCCACAGGAACTCCAACCCCGACTCCGACTCCCACAGGAACTCCGACTCCAACTCCAACGGGAACTCCAACTCCAACGGGAACGCCAACAGGAACTCCAACGCCAACGGGAACTCCGACTCCGACTGCCACGGGAACTCCGACTCCAACGGGAACGCCAACAGGAACTCCGACTCCGACGGGAACTCCGACTCCGACGGGAACTCCGACTCCGACGGGAACTCCTGTTGACTCTGACAGCGTTCGCGGCGGGGATACTGATTGCATTTGCGAACAGATTACCCTACCCGCGATCGGTTCGATTCCCGGCCCGAATCCAGTCGATCGCACTTTCAACGGCACTGACGGCGACGACTTCCTCATCGGCAGCAATGTCAACGACGTTATCAGCGGTTTCAACGGCGACGACATTCTGCTGGGTCAAAAAGGCAACGACAATATTTACGGGGGACTGCCCAGCAATATCCCCCTTGGCCCGAATGCAGACAAAGACTTGCTGTTTGGCGGCGCTGGCAATGATTACCTCAACGGCGCCGGCGGCGACGATCGCATTTTTGGGGGTAAGGGCGATGATGTGGCCATCGGCGGCAAAGACGATGACTTGATTTGGGGCGACAAAGGCAATGACACTCTAGTTGGGGCTCAGGGTAACGACTGCTTGTTTGGAGGCAGTTTTGACCCGTTTAACCCTGACTCGACTGGACGCGATTTGCTCTTTGGCGGTGCGGGCAACGACTTATTGAACGGGGGAGATGCTGCGGATACTCTAAGCGGCGGAGAGGGCAATGATACGCTTTACGGCGGCAAGGGCAATGACGTTGTGGTGGGGGGTACTGACAACGATCTGCTGTTGGGCGATCGCGGCAGTGATAGCATTTGCGGCGGCGACGGGGATGATACTATTTTCGGAGACAGGCCGATCGGCTTTAACGGCGAGCCAGATTCCCTATGCGGCGGTGCTGGCAATGATTTGATGTTTGGCAACGGCGGTAGTGACAAGCTATGCGGCGAGGAGGGCAACGATACTCTCTATGGCGGTAAAGGCGACGATTGTCTGATTGGGGGTTTGGGCAATGATATTCTCAGCGGCGACATTGGGCGCGATCGCTTTGTTTTAACAGCAGGTGAAGGCAGCGATATAATTACTGATTTCACCAATGGTGAAGATTTCCTGGTGTTAGCGGGCGGTCTAACTTTTGCTCAACTTAGTATTACCCAAAACGCTAATACAGCTTTCATCAGGATTGGTCAGAATGGTCAACTATTGGCTGCTTTGAACGGAGTGCAAGCTAGCGCGATCGATGTGAATGATTTTACCATCTTCGGGTAAGCACTGCATAATCTGCCCGCGTCTTGGTGAATGCCGAGCCTGGTATAGAAGTCCCTCAAACGCTTGCAATTTGGTAGCTTGTAGGTGCGCGCTGCCCTTCTAGGGATTGGTGCGATCGACCGGCTTTACCTCATCCTACCGGCTGGCGATCGGCAATAAATTAGGTTTATTGCCGATCGCCTGTTAAAAGAAAAAGATTTAACGAGCGCAGCCAGAGAGATTTCAAGCGTTTGAGGGTCTTCTTCACCACCTTGAATCTCTCTGGCACAGCACCCTACAGTTTCTCGTTTCCAGGCTCTGCCTTGTATTTAAACGGGAACCAGAGTCGGCTCCAAAGTTGCCACTAATTTGAGATTGTACTCATCCTCAAAAGACGGCTTTTTATAATCCAAACTCCACAGCTCCAGAGCGCAATCGTCTTCTGGATTAAGCGGTTGCAGCCGCAAATGAAACTCTCGAACTTCTGGGCGGTGTTCGCATTTAAAATCCGAAATTGCGCCAATCTGCCGCCTGTCCAAAGCCACAGCCAACCGCAGAAAAGGATGCAACTTACTAACTACTTCCCGGTATTTTTTGGGAATAATCAAAAAATTTTCGTGCTTCTTTTTCGGAGGGTTTTTTCTGTGATATCGAGCTAAATTAGCAATGACTTCAATCTCTGTTTCAGTGTATCCCAATAACTCACCATTGCGAATTAAATAGTAAGAATGCTTGTGGTGCGCCGAATGACTGACGTACAAACCGCAGTTGTGCAGAATCGCGGCAGCCCACAGCAACTCGCGTTCTTCGGTTCCCCAATTGTGCAGGATTCCTTGAGTTTGGTCGAAGAAATTGAGCGCAAATGCTGCGGTTCTTTCGCTTTGTTCTAAATTGACTTGATATTTGTCAGCCATGTGCAGAATGCTGCGCTGGCGGATTGAACCTTGATAGCGCAAGCGGTTTTCAATTAAACCGTGCGCCAGCATCCAGTCAACAATTACGCCTTCTCTCAGAGAACGATCGCAAACAGTCAGCGATTCCATCCCTAATAGTGCCATCGCTTCCTGCAAAATCAAAGCGCCGGCCAGAATAATTTCCGCCCGCTTGTCCGACATTCCCGGAATTGCCAACCTTTCCGAGTAAGAAAGTTTGCGAAAGCGATTGACTAAATCGCGCAAATCTTTTAAACTTAACTGATATCCCGCTAGGGGACTCGGCACTGTTCCCAACTTTTCGCGAGCGTTAATTGCCGCCAGAGTTTCGATGGTTCCAGCAGTGCCAATCAAGCGCAAAGTTTCGCCAGCATTGAATTGAGATCGCAATTCGTCGATCGGTCTTTCCAGCGAAATCCGAATATAAGCTTGCAAATAAGCAAACTCCTCCCTGCTAATCGGGTCACTTTTGACAAATTGTCCTGTTAAGCGAACAGCACCAATTTTTGTACTGGTGAGACAGCGAGGCTCAGAACTGTCTCCTAAAATCAACTCTGTAGAACCGCCCCCAATATCAATAATCACCTGCGACTGATTGTTAAACTCCATACCGGAAAGAACGCCGAGATAAATTCTCCGCGCTTCTTCCTGACCGGAAATTAAACTCACATTCAGGTCTAATTCTTCAGCAACTTGTTTGAGAAAATCCCGCCCGTTAGGGGCTTCGCGAACCGCACTCGTAGCAACAGCGATAATTTGTTCAGCATTAAAAGTTTTAGCAATATCTTGAAAGCGGCGCAGAGTGGCGATCGCCCTTTCCATAACTTCGGACTTTAAGCACCCTGTCTTAGCATCGCAATCGCCCAACCGAACCGTATCTTTCTCTCTAGCAATAATCGTAAACGCGGGCAATTTCGGATCGATGCGCGCCAGCACCATGTGAAACGAGTTAGTACCCATATCAATAGCAGCAATAATGCGATTTGACTCCGCCGAAGCAAGTAAATTAACCATTGGAGTGTCTCGGGGTTGACAGATATTTATGATTATTTCACGAATCCAGTTAGGCATTCTATTAAATTAGCAAAAAACGGGAAATGCTGACTGGCCAAGACTTTCACCTGTTATAAATTCCGGCAGAAATGCCATCGCCAACAGAGATAGTAAGTCATTGTGCCTAAAATTTGATAAGATCGAGAGTTAAAAATATCAAATCTAGAATTGAAATGCTTAAAGAGCTCGATCGCCAACCAGAATCCACATTGCTAACCGTCGTGAGGCTTTTGAGATGGGACAAACCAGCAGGAAGGCTAATTTTAATGATTCCAGCCCTCTGGGCCGTCTTTTTAGCAGCAGATGGGAAACCGCCTGCAGCATTGGTGGGCGTGATTGTGTTGGGTACCTTAGCCACGAGTGCCGCTGGATGCGTCATCAACGACTTGTGGGATCGCGATATCGATCCCGAAGTAGAAAGAACGCGATCGCGCCCCCTAGCATCCCGCGCCCTTACCGTGCAAACTGGAATAGCAGTTGCATTAATTTCCTTTGCTTGCGCGGCAATTCTCGCTTTTTATCTCAATCCTTTAAGTTTCTGGTTGTGCGTCGCCGCCGTACCAGTAATTATCTGCTATCCCCTAGCAAAAAGATTCTTTCCAGTGCCGCAATTAGTGTTATCAATTGCCTGGGGTTTTGCCGTTTTAATTAGTTGGAGCGCTGCCGTTGGAAAACTAGAATTAGCGACTTGGTTGCTGTGGGGTGCAGTCGTCCTGTGGACGTTAGGATTTGATACAGTTTATGCGATGAGCGATCGCGAAGACGATTTGCGTTTGGGGGTGAATTCCAGCGCAATTTTTTTTGGAAATTATGCAGCTAATGCTGTGGGTTTTTTCTTTGTTGGGACTGTCGGTTTATTGACGGCAATGGGAATTAATCTGCACTTACACATTGGTTTTTGGATGGCAATTTGTGCGGCGGCAATTTTGTGGTTTTTGCAATACAGTCAACTGCGGAATGCGGATATTCCTAAGCTGGTTTACGGTCAAATCTTTCACCAAAATGTTTGGGTGGGGTTTGTCATATTGGCGGGGATGATTGTTGGGGATATTTTTTAGACTCCGCCTAGGTGGGTGACAGAAGTTAAATCAACTTGTAAGGTGGGTCAGTCATTGATTTTTCGATTTCAACAGGTTTGAATGCTCTGGGGCACTCTACGGTGACTGAGGCTGTTGGGTGGAAAAATTTCTAAAAGTTGAGAAACATCGCCTCGGATACCTTCTGCGGCGCCTATATAATAATTGATATCGCCTGGAACTTGGGAAGTTAAACCGCCCAATAAGTCGAGGATGGTTTCTTCGCACCCGGAGATTTTGTCCTCTACTAATTTGATGGCTTTTTCTAGATTATTCAATGTTGGATGATATTTTAGAAGTATTGCAATCAGCCCATCAACAAAATATCATCAACCGGGATATCCAGCCTTCTAACTTAATGAGGCCCAATTCCGATGGTAGGATTGTCTTGATCGACTTTGGGGCCGTCAAACAAATCGGCAGCCAACTGAAATATTCTCAAGGGCAACGGCAGACAGTTCCGATTGGCACTGAGGGATATATGTCCAACGAACAAGAAAATGGGCATCCCAAATTGTGCAGCGATATCTATGCAGTGGGAATGACGGCTATCCAAGCACTGACGGGGGTATTTCCTCACCAGTTACCAAAAAATCCGAATACCCTAGAAGTTGTGTGGAGGGGACGAGTATCAGTCAGCCCCAAATTAGCAGATATTTTAGATAAAACGGTGCGATATCAATGGCAACAGCGCTACCAGTCAGCAGATGAAGCTTTAAGTGCGATCGCGCCTCTAGTAGCATCGTCAACATTGCCGACAATTATTTTCCCTTCTCCAGGCTGGTCCTCGCTCAACTCACCAGGCCTAAAAAAATTGTTAATAGGTTTAGTTTGCTTAGGAATTGTCACTGTTGCTGGGATTTTTATTGCTCAATTTATGAGGACACAACCAAACCAGCAGCCCACTCCCGTCCCAAGTACGGCACTCTAAACTGGATCGATCTAAAACATCTCGTGTAAAAAAAATATATGACAGGACAAAAAATTGACCGAATTCTGTTGATTGCCGGGTTCTTAATCGCATTAATTACGGCTATTCCCCGTTTCGGACTACTGCTAACTTGACTTGTTATACCCATAAGAATGCGCTCGGGATATTCTGCGTTATAAACGTCAGAACTAATAACAACTACTGGACGTTTTTTATTGGTAGTTTGATCGGTAAAATGAAAATGAACTAAAACCACATCACCAAAATTATAACTCGTCATATTCCCCGTCCTCTGGGTTATCCCAAATTTTAGCAAAAGCTGCTTCTGAGAGTTTAGTTGCAGTATAAACGAGAAGACGATCTTCACTTCGCGTTAAAAGGAAATCGATAAAATCTTCTAATATCGTAATTTTATCGGGCGGTAAACTACGGATTTTTTCCATCAGCTTTGTTTCTGGGTTTTGGGCGATACTCATGTTATCTCTCACTTCTTAATGTTAAATCAGCATATATTGTAAAAATACTAGGAAACTTCCTGAAGTTATTTGGCTCACAAATTGTTTAGAGTAAGCCACTATTTTTATGATAAGATACATTCGTAGATAGTGGAAAAACACTCGCAAGTATTAATAACACCCTATTCACCCCAAAACTATGAAAAAAATCATCATCGGCATCATGGGCCCGGGCGATAGTGCCACAACAACCGACTTAGAAAACGCCTATCAACTCGGACAACTCATCGCCGAAGCAGGATGGATATTGCTAACTGGCGGTAGAAATGTCGGCGTCATGGATGCAGCCAACAAAGGAGCAAAATCAGCTAACGGTTTAACTGTCGGCATCCTTCCGGGGAATGACACTCGCGGCATTTCTGAAGCTGTAGATATTGCGATCGTCACCGATATGGGAAACGCCAGAAATAACATTAACGTTCTTTCTTCAGATGTAATAATTGCTTGCGGTATGGGCACGGGCACGGCTTCGGAAATCGCCCTCGCTCTGAAAGCTAACAAACAAGTTATATTGTTAAATCACAGCGCCGAAAGTCAACTTTTTTTTAAAGGTTTAGCACAAATTAACATCTTTGTGGTAAACAATGCTGTAGAGGCAATGAATCAAGCTCGCGAAATCCTAGTAAATCCCAGATGAAATCCAAGATGAGAGTAAGCAAATTCAACTTTTGTGCGATCGGCATTTTTATGACTTTGGGGATTTTCGTCAGTACCAAAGCAGACGGAGGAATTGCACAGTTCAGTTTCAGCAACAAATCCACTCCTAAATTAGCACAAACGCTCCCTCCTCCTCCCCCTTTCGCACCGCCTGTTACTGAACAAGAAGCGCCACCTATTCGCAGTGAATCCGTACCCGATCAAATAGGTTTAGCAACCCATTTGCAGACCATCAAAGCTAGAATGTACGGTGCTTACTGGTGTCCTCACTGTCACACGCAACAAGAACTTTTCGGCAAAGAAGCATTTACCGCAATTACTTACATAGAGTGCGATCCTAGAGGCAAAGATGCTCAACCGGATTTGTGTAAAGCTGCCAATATTAAAGCTTATCCCACTTGGGAAATTCGGGGTAAATATTACACGGGCCGGCAATCTTTGGAAAAACTTGCTATTTTATCCGGTTATAAAGGCAGCAGCAATTTTCAGCCACAAGTTCCCTCTCCTTAAAAAGATATTATAACTGGCAAGGCAAACATTCTCAGTTACAGCACCGAAATTTACCTAATGGGACTTAGACATTTTAAGGCCCCTCTAGGGGCTTAAAACCTCTGGCTAGCACTCGCAAAAGAAAGAGGTCGATGACTTAACAATGGCTGAAACCCCTGTAAATACTAGATTTATGCCTATTCTATCTGAAAGTCTCGATCCAATCCATCTAGGTTTGAAGCCTTTTTCGCCTCAATTTTTGTCTAAGTCCCTCTAAATCAAATGATTTCTGATTTTCGTCGTTTTAGATCGATCGCAAATCGATCTATCAAGCTCAACAAGAAACACTTATCTGTAACTTGCAATTAAGATAAATTAGTCAGGATAACAGTTTCCAGATTGACCTGTAACAGTAACTTCTAATCGGTCAGGCTGCATTGTCTGCGATCGCATCTATAATAAGTAGGATGCGATCGCTAATCCTATCAAACAGCATGACAAAAGGTTGCGATGACTCATTGCAAATTTTAATTACTTAGCATAAGATTTAGTAAGGTGAAATCAACCGTGAAATATCAACTCCTTTTTTTTATACCAACCTAAAAAATTGCTCGAGTTCGGTTCACTATAAAATCATCAAAAACTTGAGTTTCTACTACCCCGATCATTTTTTTAAATAGCATAGGAATTGTTAAATGAAACCGAATTTAGTTACGGTAGCTTTAAGTGCGATCGTCCTCCTCGGGCTGCCCAGTTGCAGTACGACGACCAGCAGTGCCACCACGACAACAGCGCCCACGACTGCGGCAACACAAACCCAAACCTCGATTAAAGTTGGGGCGTCAAGCAGCACGTTGGGTCTGATGAAGGTGCTGCAAACCAACTACGAAGCTAGCGCAAAAAACGTCAAAATCACCAACCTAGAACCAGGGCAGTCCGAAAATATAATTGATGGGGTTAAACAGACATTAGTCGATGTAGGTGCAATATCGAGAACATTAAAGCCAGAAGAAAATGATGGCACTTTAGAGTCTCGTGATGTTGTCCATGATGCCCTTTTAGTGGCCACTCATTCCAGCGTCACAGGGGTGAAAAACCTCACTACTGAAGACATCAAAGGCATTTATAGCGGCACTATCACCAACTGGAAGGAACTCGGAGGAACCGATGCTAAAATTGTGCTGCTCGATCGCCCAGAAGATGAATCTGCCAAGCGACTCTTGCGGAAATATTACCTAGGAGCAGATTTAAAAAATTCATTAGAAGCAGTAGTATTTCGGAAAGAAGGGGAATTGATCGAGGCAATTCAAAGCACTCCTTACAGCATCGGTACCTTTTCCCTGGCTCACGCCATTTCCGATAAAATACCTGTCAACCGCCTCAGCCTCGACGGGGTTGAACCAACACGAGAAAATGTCAAAGCGGGCAAGTATCCGATGGTTCGGACAATTTCAATTCTCTGGCACAAAAAACCTTCAGAGGCTACCCAAGCGCTACTTCAATACATCTCTAGTCAGCCAGGAATCAACGCGATGGAGCAGTCTGGCTTTATTTCCGTGACCCAATCCGCCAAGAATTAAGAGCTGTGGCCATCCGATCGAGATATCGGCGGTTACCCGTTTCCGCCAAGTTGTTATCGCCTCTGTTGTTGGCATTTCTGAGTCTATGGACTCTCGGAACCTTGGGTTTTGGTTATTTTGCTAGAATCAATTTAGAACAGATAGCACGAAATGAGATGGTGGATCTGGCTAGTATGCTGCGGGAAACTCTCAAGCAAAGGCAAGAATCACTCAGTGTGAAAACCCGTTCCGTGAGTGAGGATAATGATGTCATCAGAGCAGTAGGTGAGGGCGATCGCGCTTTATTACTGCGAACTGTATTACCAATCCAAGCTGGTTTAAAACTGGATTTGATCAGAATAGTTGACACTAATGGTCAAGTCTTAGTGTCTTCACAGTTGGGAGCAATAAGGCAGGCGAAATTGCAGGATGCCTCTGTCAACCGTGCCGCCCGCATTGGACTAGAGTTATCAGGCATTCTCCTAGCAGAAAACGGGGCACCTTCTTCGATGATTGCCTCCATCTCGATCAAATCATTTAAAAAAGTGCTAGGTGGCTTGGCTGCGGGAGTAGCCATCGACGACACAGCGCTAAAGTCAATTCGTGGCGACACATCCATACATTTGGTGGCTTTTGAGGGGGAGAGGGTGACGGCTGCTACTTTGCCACTTCCGCGCGATCGACTTTGGCAATTTCGACAGCCAGACGGGTTGCCCACCAAAATCAGGATTGCAGGTGAAGAATACCTGATCGCAACAATCGAATTACAAAGTTTTGATGGGGCAACTCTCCAAATTGCTGTACTCAAATCTGCTAAGGAAATAGACGAAGCAGAACACCATTTATGGTTGGTGGTGGGTGGCTTTGGCCTATTAGGAAGTGTCCTGATCGCAGTCGTGATGATCGGAGGTTTGCGTCTGACCCAAGCTCTGAGCCTTCGCATTCAAAGACTGACTAAGGCAACCCAGGAATTGGCCAGAGGCAATTTAGCCGTTGGTATTCCGGTTGACAGTCAGGATGAAGTAGGGCTTTTAGCTCAGGGATTTAAGAGTATGGCAGAGCAACTTATGGCTCGCGATCGGCAACTGAACCAACAGTTGCAACAACTAGAGAGTACCCTTGAAGAACTGCACCGCACCCAGAGTCAGATGGTGCATCACGAAAAAATGTCGGCACTGGGGCAAATGGTGGCAGGGATAGCGCACGAAATCAACAACCCGGTCAGCTTTATCTACGGCAACCTGTCTCATCTCAACGATCACATCCATGACTTACTGGGATTACTAGATGCCTATCAAAAGCACTATCCCAACCCGTCCCCATCACTTCAAGATGACCTAGACGATGTGGATCTAAACTTCCTACAAGAGGATCTCACTAAGATTCTTAAGTCGATGAAAATGGGCACCAGTCGCATTCGGGACATTGTGGTTTCGTTGCGTAGCTTTTCTCGTCTGGATCACTCGGAATTCAAGGCTGTCGATATCCATGAAGGCATTGATAACACCTTGATGATTTTAGAACATCGCCTTCAAGCCCAGCCAGAACGCCCAACCATTGAAGTAGTAAGAGAATATGGCGAGTTACCGTTGGTAGAATGCTATGCAGGTCAACTTAATCAGGTGTTTATGAACTTGCTATCAAATGCGATCGATGCTTTGGAAGATAGCAATGAAGGACGTAGTTTTCAAGATATTGCTGACCAACCGAATCGGATTTGGATTATGACTACCAAAACAGAACAAGAGTGGGTGCAGATTGCGATCGCCGATAACGGTACTGGCATTCCAGAGAAAGCGCGATCGCGCCTATTCGATCCCTTCTTCACTACTAAACCCGTAGGAAAGGGGACAGGATTAGGCTTATCCATTAGCTATCAGGTGGTGAAGGAAAAGCATGGAGGAAAACTGTGGTGTGATTCCACCCTGGGCGAAGGCACAAAGTTTGTGATTGAGATTCCCATAGAGGTCGGACTCAGCCAATAAATAGTTGAGAATCGGTTTGCAGTTTTTCGACTCACTGTCAACCGTCAATTGTCAACTGTCTTCTGACTAAAATACTCTGCTACAATTTTTAAAATCCGCGAGGCTGCCAAACCGTCACCAAAAGGATTAATTGCCATTGCCATTGCGTTGTAAGCTGCGGAATTGCTGAGCAATTCTGCCGCTGCTGTGAAAATTGTATCAGAATTCGTACCGACAAGTTTAGCCGTACCCCCAGAAATTGCCTCAGGTCTTTCCGTGGTTTCTCGTAATACTAAAACAGGCTTACCCAAACTAGGTGCTTCTTCTTGCAAGCCGCCGGAATCTGTGAGAATTAAGTGACATCTCTGCATCGCTCCTACTAATTCTGCGTAATCTAAAGGTTCAGTTAAAAATACTCTCGGATGGTCGCCCAAAAGAGCTTGCAAAGGTTCTCGAACTGTCGGATTTCGGTGTAGAGGTAAGAGCAAGGCTGTATCGTGAAAATTATCTAAGATTTGGATAAATGCCTGAGCAATTCCTGCTAAAGGTTCTCCCCAATTTTCCCGGCGGTGAACTGTTGCTAAGATAGTGCGATATTTGCTCCAATCTAAGTTAGGAATGTTGCATTCTGGTTCGCGTTTGGCTACTGCAAGCAAAGCATCGATTACTGTGTTGCCTGTACGGTGAATTTCTCCCAAAACGCCCGATCGCCCTAAATTCTCTTGGGCCAGCTCTGTCGGGGCAAAATGCAGCCGTGTGAGCTGAGATATCAACCGTCGGTTAGCCTCTTCGGGGTAAGGATTGAACACGTCGTCTGTCCGCAATCCGGCTTCTACGTGACCTACGGGTATTTTATGGTAAAATGCAGCCAAAGCAGCGGCAAACGCAGTCGTTGTATCGCCCTGAACTAACACGATTTCGGGCTGCAATTCTTTAAACAAAGCTTCCAAACCCTGCAAACTCCGGGAAGTAATATCCGTCAAGGTTTGCTGGTGCTGCATAATTGCTAAATCCCGATCGGCTTTTAGATCGAACATTCGCATTACTTGCTCGACCATTTCTCGGTGCTGACCGGTTAAAATTACTTGGGTGTCAAAGGTTGGCGAACTTTTGAACCGTTGAATTACTGGGGCTAGTTTAATCGCTTCCGGGCGAGTTCCTAAGACGATGCAAACGCGGTGTGTGGCTTCGGGCATGGTAAAATTAGGTGTAAGTTTATTCATATTGCCGTGTTCGTGGGGGCGGGTTTTGGAGATTGTGGGTTTTAGGCAATTATTGTCGGTGAAACCCGCCCTTACAGGATTATTGAGATTAGTACATTTTTGTTAATTGCTTATGCCCTATCGCTACATTCTATTTTACAAACCTTATGATGTTTTAACTCAATTCACTGACAACTCCAGCGAAACTAAACGCAGCACTCTCAAAGACTATATTCCTATTCCTAACATTTATGCAGTAGGAAGGCTCGATCGCGATAGTGAAGGTTTGTTGCTGCTAACCGATGACGGACAAATGCAGCACCGCCTCAGTGACCCGAAATTCGCTCATCCCCGCACTTACTGGGTGCAAGTTGAACGAATTCCCGATGCAAGTGCGATCGCAGCTTTGCAGACAGGTGTCACAATTCAAGATTATCGGACTCGATCGGCAAAAGTGCAATTATTGTTAGAAGAACCGCCTTTGCCGCCCCGCGAACCGCCGATTCGATTTCGCAAAAACATACCGACAGCTTGGCTGGAAATGACCCTGACAGAAGGCCGCAACCGCCAAGTGCGCCGGATGACCGCTGCAGTAGGGTTTCCGACGCTGCGGCTCGTCAGGTGTGCGATCGGGCATTTGCGTCTGGAAGGCCTCAAACCCGGTGAATGGCGCGAACTAACTCAAGCCGATTTTAGATTTTAGATTTTAGATTGGAGAATTACAGTCAACAGTCTTGACGGTTAGGACATTCTTGATAGTTGAAACTATGACTGTGGCTGCATTTTCCTTCTTCCTTCTTCCTTCTTCCTTCTTCCTTCTGCTTACTTTCGAGACGGCAAAATAAAACTCTCCTTTCCATTCCGATCTTTTTTTACCTGAGCTCCCAACTTGACAAGAGCTTGTTTCGCCCTTTGACGCACCAACTTATCAGTTGTTTGATCGTAAACCGTACTCCAAGCAATAAACCGCACCGGCACGCTATCGGGATCTCTGCGCAAATACTCAGCAGTTGCTCGAAACATCGGCGCCAATTTCGACCATTCCGGGCTTCCTTGCACCCAATCAGCAGCCATTTCGTGAGAGCGAATTGACTCGGGAATATCCCCCAACAGCAGCAACTCATCAAGACCTTTAGTTCGCCACACTATCCACGATTGGGAATGAATTTGCGGCGAAAGGGCAAGGGCCCTAGTACCGCGCTCTATAAAATTAACAGCAGTTTCAGGCTTTCCCTGATAAAAAGAAATAGCTGTGGAAAGAAACAGATAGATGTCAGCCCACCGCGGGTCGCGCTGCGTAACTATGTCAAAATAATCTTGGCTGAGATTGTAGCCCGTTACATCTCGCGCTTCGTCGTCGCCAAAATACTGCAAAAATTTGAGAAATGTCCAATCTGCAATTAAATTGTCAAACCCAAAACTAGGGATAGTTTTTAGCATTTTCAGCCGCAGAGCTTCTTGCTGCGCTTCTTGCTGTGCGGCTTGCTTGAAACTGGCAGCAGAAATTGAAGACAGCGGCTTTTGCCCCTGAACGCCAACAGAGGGCATTCCGCCCAGCTCCCCGCTCGACTGCATGGCAACGACCCCCGCCAGCGCTGCTAGACCAATAACTCCATTAACGAGCAGGCTCAACCACTTACGCGAAAATTGTTCGATTTTAGCTTCCACGGCACATTTAAATCCAAGTTTTAAATTAAGTTTATTAAAAGAGAGTAGTAATTGGTTGGCGATCGACTAAGAATCTCGTTAAACTGTCGAAAGGGATCGTGGAGCCTCCACACAATAGTTTAAGTAGTAGTGTGAGATTTTTTAGCAATATAAAATCTCAAATCAAAAATCTAAAATCGAATTGAGCCAAATTCAATGAATCAAGCCCGCAGACGCTTTTCTAAGTTACAGGCAGCCCTGTTCAGTGGGGCGATGGCAACAACCGCTTCGATATCTTTACTCGTTCCCGGCCTGAGTCAATCAGTCCGCGCCGAGCTTCAAGATAGCCCCAAAGCTGTCTTAGACGAAGCTTGGCAAATTGTGAACCGAGAGTATGTTGATGGCAGCTTTAACAAGACTGACTGGCAAGTAACTCGCCAAGACTTGCTGAGCAAAAATTATACTTCTCGCGAAGCTGCCTACACCGCCCTCCGCAAAGCCCTAGAGAAATTAAACGACCCCTACACGCGCTTCATGGACCCGAAGCAGTACGAAGCGCTGACGAATCAAACCTCCGGGGAACTGACAGGGGTGGGGATGAGGCTGGAAGAAGACGAGAAAACGAAAGCGATTAGGGTAGTCGAGCCGATGGAAAATTCCCCGGCCCTCAAGGCAGGGATTCAAGCGGGCGATACGATTTTGGTGATTGACGGCAAAGCTACCAAAGGCATGACTGTCTCGGATGCGGCTCAGATAATTCGGGGCGCTGAAGGCACGAAAGTCACGCTGCGGATTGCTCGTGAGGGCAAAAGCGAGTTTGATATCACTCTGACTAGGGCGAGAATTGAGGTAGCAGCGGTTCGCTACAGCCTCAAGAATGAAGGCGGTAAGAATGTCGGTTACATCCGCTTGCAAGAGTTTAGCTCCCACGCGGGCGAACAAATGCAGGCGGCGATTAAAAAGCTCTCGGATCAGAAAGCTGACGCTTTTGTTTTGGATTTGCGGGGCAATCCCGGCGGCTTGCTGCGAGTGAGCATTGATATCGCTCGGATGTGGATGGATACCGGGGCGATCGTCCGTACAGTCGATCGCGCGGGCGATTCTCAGGAAATGCGGGCAAACCGCACTGCAATCACTGACAAGCCTTTGGTGGTGCTCGTGGACGATAACTCGGCCAGCGCCAGCGAGATTTTGGCCGGTGCTCTGAAGGATAACAAGCGCGCAACTGTGATGGGCGGCCAAACTTTTGGCAAAGCTTTGGTGCAGTCGGTGCATTCTTTGGCTGACGGTTCGGGATTGGCGGTGACGATCGCTCACTACTATACTCCCAACGGTACGGATATCAGCCACAAGGGGGTTACTCCCGATGTTAAGGTCGAAGTAACCGACGAACAAAAGCTGAAATTAGCTAACAAACCGACGTTGGTGGCGACTAAGGACGATCCTTGCTACGCGCAGGCGATCGCACTTTTGCAAACTACTGCTTCGTCTGCCCGTCCGGTTGTTGCTAACGAGCTTGTTCCTGTCAAAAAATAGTTCAAATTGGCAGTCATTCACAATTAGCTTTAAGATAAAACCCGCGCCGGCGGGTTTTGTTTTTTAGTTATTAGTTATAGCAGAAGGAAAAAGGAAGAAGGAGTAAGCGATCGTACCCCTCACCAGAGCGATACAGTCATTGCGACTAAAGACAATCAACCTTTAGCCTTCCTGACTGGTGTTAGTAAAACTCTGACTTATTAAAAAAGTCGGGGATCTAACATATCTCGCGTTTTATGTTTAATTAGGTTGACGTACTTAACAATCAGGAATTAATATTAAATCAACGTTAAATTCATCTGAAATTTCAAGAATCATGCGTTCTCAACTTCAGTGGCAACCTCAACCAATTCACAATGACATATCAACTCGAGCCGCAGTCTTGCAGTCATCGCTAACCTGGCATCAGACCACGTTTAGTGGAATCTGGTTTGGTGGCTTTGAGTCCGACGATAACGTTCAAGATCATCCCGTCACCATGCTGACTCGCTTCGATCCGGGTGGCTTTTTCCCGCTACACGGACACCCGGGTGGAGAAGAAATTTTGGTACTCCAGGGTAACTTCGCTGATGAAACCGGTGTGTATCCTCCAGGATCTTATATGCTCAATCCCGAAGGGTTTATCCATCGTCCTTATAGCGATGAAGGTTGCCTGACATTTGTTAAATTACGGCAACATGGTGGAACCACTCGCCAGCAGGTGAAAACGAATATTTACGAGTTGTCCTGGCAGCCCGGTGCTATTCCCCAAATTGAAGTAAAGCCACTTTACGAGCAAGAGGGTTTTCCTGAAAAAGTTTGGGTGGAACGCTGGCAACCTGGCACAGCCTTGTCGAACGTAGTTGAATCTGAGGTGAAAGAAATCTTTGTCATCGAAGGCGCTTGGAGTGATGAGTTAGGAGATTACCCAACTGGTAGTTGGCTGCGGTATTCACCCAATTCTCCCTATAGTCCGTCGTCGGCAACTGGTTGTCTGGTTTATGTGAAGACTTATCCTCTAAATTCAACCCGATTTATTGTTGGAAAAGACTTTCGACAGCCTTTTGAGACAACGGAGTCTTGTGGCTAAGGATTCGCAGTGTAAATTGTTAGACAAAACTTCCCATTTGCGGGGGCTGGACTATAATTGCCAATTGCTAGAAAATGGTTTGTAATAACAGCCAACTATTTAATCCTACTATAATACTAGCGACTAACCAAGCTACTGCTTTGAGCCAAAATGGATTGACAAACTCTCCCATTAAGCGGCGGTTTGAGGTAAACATTACCAAGGGAATTACTGCAAAAGGTAATTGCAAACTGAGAATCACTTGACTGAAAACCAGTAAATTAGTTGTACTGCCTTCACCGAACAGGATAATAGAGATCAAAGCTGGTACAATTGCCACCAGTCGAGTCAGCAACCGCCGCAACCAAGGCCGCAGACGAAAATTTAAAAACCCTTCCATCACAATCTGTCCTGCTAGAGTTGCAGTCAAGGTTGAGTTCTGCCCCGAAGCCAATAAAGCAAAGGCAAAAATGGCACTGGCTGAACCCACACCCAGCACCGGAGAAAGCAGTTTGTAAGCATCTTGAATTTCAGCTACTTCTTGATAGCCCGAAAAGTGAAAGGTTGCAGCAGACAATATCAGAATTGCTGAATTAATAAACAAAGCTATTGACAGCGCTACGGTAGAATCAATTGTGCTAAATTTAATTGCTTCCCATTTTTTCTCAGAAGTTTCTTGCCAAGCACGAGTTTGCACGATCGACGAATGCAAGTAAAGATTGTGCGGCATCACAGTTGCCCCTAAAATACCAACCGCAATATAAAGCATTCCCTGATTTTGCAAAATCTCTAGCTTCGGAACATAACCGAGTAAAACTCCTCCGGCATCTGGTTTGGCAAAAATTATTTCGGCAATAAAACAACCGCCAATAATTGCAATAATCGTAATTACCAAAGCTTCGATATAACGAAAGCCTTTCCCTTGTAAAAATAACACCATCATCACATCTAGCGCAGTGATGCACACTCCCCAAACTAAGGGTATGCCAAATAGCAATTGCAGTCCGATCGCACTTCCAACAAGTTCCGCTAAATCGCAAGCCGAAATAGCAATTTCACAAAGTATCCACAGCAAAAAACTGACTCGCGGACTGAAATAATCTCGACAAGCTTGTGCCAAATCTCGTCCCGTTACCACTCCCAAACGCACGCAGAGTGATTGAAGCAAAATTGCCATCAAATTAGATAGCAAAATCACACTTAATAGCGCATAGCCAAACTTTGCTCCCCCCGCTAAATCAGTCGCCCAGTTTCCGGGGTCCATGTAACCCACTGAAACCAAATATCCAGGCCCTCCGTAAGCCAGCATTTTACGCCAGAAACCTTTGCTGTTGGGAACGGGGATGCTGCGGTGAACCTCTGGAAGGCTGGGTCTGTTTTCGGGGTGAGTCATGAGTTTTACGGTTCAATTCTTTTCATATTCTTTTCATATTCTCACAAAGGTAGCGGAATTTCATCAGTCGGATCGAAATCCGGCAGAGTCACCGTATATATTAAGTTGTGTATATTTTGAGCCTGAACCGAGGTGCGCGCGATCGACTATGATGAGGTCGATCGGCAAAAATCACCCTTGTCTGGGAATACTTTATTTCAAAACTCTAGTAGCATTGAAAATAGCAGCTAAAGCCACCCCAACATCAGCAAAAACTGCTTCCCACATGGTAGCTAACCCAAAAGCACCAAAAGCAATAAATATGCCTTTGACTAACATGGCAAAAATGATATTTTGCCAGACAATATTGTGAGTTTTCCGGGCAATTTGGATGGCTTCAGCCACCTTTGACGGTGCATCTGACATAATTACAACATCGGCAGTTTCGATCGCCGCATCAGAACCCAAACCCCCCATCGCTATGCCAACATCAGCTCTAGCAAGCACTGGTGCATCATTAATTCCGTCTCCGACAAAGACAATTTTATCGCCTTTTTTAGATTGGCTAATAAGTTTTTCGATCGCCTCGACTTTTCCTTCGGGTAATAACTCGGCTAAATAGGAATCTAAACCGAGCTTTTTAGCAACACTATCGGCTACAGCTTGATTATCTCCTGTGAGCATCACGATTCGCTCAACACCCAGTTTCTTGAGGTCGCGAATAGCCTGTACTGCGTCTTCCTTAAGCTCGTCAGCAATCAAAATATACCCAGCGTAGCGGTTGTCTACCGCTAAATGCACGATCGTACCTTCAGCATTGCAGACATCGTGAGCAATGTTTTCTCGGTGCAGCAAACGGTCATTTCCCGCAAGCACAATTTGATTATTTAATTTTGCTCGGATGCCGTGTCCCGCTATTTCTTCGTAATCTTTCACATCCGATGAATCTATTTTTCCTCCGTAAGCTTCCAAAATAGATTTCGCTACTGGGTGATTGGATTGAGATTCTACTTTAGCCGCTATTTCCATTAACTCAGATTGTGAAAAACCCTTTGTAGGCACAATTTGTGCTACTTGAAAAACTCCTTTTGTCAGAGTGCCTGTTTTGTCCACAACAACTGTCTTGACTGCTGTTAAGGTATCTAAAAAAGTTGAGCCTTTAACCAAAATACCGCGCTTGGCTGCACCGCCAATTCCCCCAAAGTATCCCAGAGGAATGCTAATCACCAATCCGCAAGGACAGGAAATAACTAACAAGACAAGGGCGCGGTAAACCCATAAAAAGCGATCGGCATTAGTTGCTCCTGAAATGAACAAAGGCGGAATTAAAGCCACTGCTAGCGATGCAAATACTACAAAAGGCGTGTAGTAACTGGCAAATTTGCTGATAAATTTCTCAGTTTCAGCTTTTTTGCTTCTGGCATTTTCTACTAATTCCAGAATTCTGGAGATTGAAGATTCGCCGAAGAGTTTGGTAACTTTGACAGTGAGAACTCCTGTCTGGTTAATTGTTCCTGCTAAAACTGTTTCTCCAGCTTTCACGGTTCGAGGTACTGATTCTCCAGTTAGTGCAGATGTGTCAATCTGAGAGTTGCCGTCGATAATTTCACCGTCTAAGGGGATTTTTTCTCCCGGTTTGACAAGGATGATATCGCCGACGGCTACGGTTTCTGGCGAAACTTTTTTGATGTCGCCGTTGTCCTTGAGGTTGGCATAATCTGGGCGAATTTCTAAAAGCGATTTGATCGATTGACGCGATCGCCCGATCGCAAATTCTTGAAAAAGTTCTCCGATTTTGAAAAACAACATCACCCCGACTGCTTCAGGGAGTTTGTGAATGGCTACAGCGCCCAGTGTTGCTATAGTCATTAAAAAATTTTCATCAAAAAATCGACCTCGCAGAATATTGCGCCCCGCAATGGTTAAAACATTCCATCCGCTTAAAAGATAGGCTGGGATGAAAACCAGATATTCACCTATAGAATAGGGCGTGTTGTGCAGTTTTTCTTCAAAAATTAAACCGCCGACAAATAGTACAACAACCAATATCACAGGAATCAATTCTTGCTTGAGGTTAAAATCTCCGTTCCCGTGGTCGTGGTCGTGGCCGTGGTCGTGGTCGTGGTTATGATTCTCATGGCTGTGTTCGTGGTCGTGGTCGTGACTACAGCAGCCGGAATCGCTCGATTTGGCTTTTTGCATGGTTTTTCCTGGGTTTATTCTAACACATGATAGTATGAATAGATATTCATATTGTATAGTAAAAAATAAAATCTAGTAGATTTTGAGTTAAAAATCTACTAGATTTTATAAAAATATTGTTAAGTTGGTAGGGAACGTTACGAGGGATTAAGAGTAATAACTATTCTCAGTTTCCGAGAGAGAGAATGATTATCCATAGTCGTTAGCGATTAACTAATTAAGCCGCCGGATAAATTCTAAGGGCAAACCGTCTGTATCGGCAATAAAAGCTACTTCGTAAACATTTTGCCCGATCGCCTGTTGAGTCGGTTCTAATAAAACTTTCAAAGCTTGAAACTGATTTGGTTGGTCTTTAGCAGCTTCCTCAAACCCCTCTTTCAGAGACTGCAACCAACTAGGCAAGTCAGTTGTCGCTTCAGTTAAATCGAAAGATAAATGATAATATCCAACATAATGCTCGTCTCCAAAAGCATCCGGTGCGGGTTTTGGTTCCGGGATTTGAATCAGTTCGATGCGTCCGTTGAGACCTTCCATCCAACAAGCTAGGGTGTAACCTGTGGTAAAGCGATCGCTCACAGTAAATCCCAACTGTTCGTAAAAGGCGATCGCCCGGTGAATGTTAGCAGTGCGAATCGAGGCGTGGTGCATTCGATTTTAGATTTTAGATTTTAGATTTTAGATTTTAGAAGGGAAGTAGGAATTCCGGCTTAGGATTTTAGATTTTAGAGGGTAAATTCGTAATTCGGAATTAAAAACGGTCGCATCTTTAGCGCGAAAGCAATAGAGCCTTCTTCCCTCTTCCTTCTTCCCTCTTCCCTCTTCCTTCTTCCCTCTTCCTTCTTCCTTCACTTATTCAAACAACCGAAAATAGGGATATCTAATCGGAACTCCCGGCTCTTTTTCCAAATCAAAATTAATCACTTCCCAGCAAGGGTCTTCTTGGGGATCGGGGCTAAAATCCACAGGCAAACCGTACAGTCTCGGCCGCGGCGATTCCGACTGGCCCCGCCAAGGCGTGCTGCGTTCCAAATAAGCGCTGATTAAGTCGCGATAGCGTTGGGCAACGATCACGCGAGTTGCTCGGTAGCCTTGAGTATAGAGTCGATCGAGCGCTTCGTGAATTTCAAACCGAATCCCGTCCGGGTGCGTGTGCTGGCGATACCATTCACTCTCCCAGCGGCGCCAGTGCCGCCCAGACTGAAGGTGAACCAGTTCCCCCGTTTTTGGATCTGCCTCAAATGCCCCGTGACGCGGACACAAATAGGTATCCGTCAGCGTTAGAGCCGGAATTGTTTGGCGACAGTGGGGACACTGAATTTCCGGGCCAAACATCGGGTATTGCAAGGCAACTTCAATCATTTATTTGCGTCCCAGCATATTTTCTCTGCAAAAGTGCCAAATACTTTTATTATATCCCGTATCAACAACCAGCTAATCTGCTAGAAGTATAACGATCGACCAACAAATGAGCAATCTCAACGAATCTCTGCCTGCACTTCCTTCCTATTGGCCCAGGCCCGATCTATCCCAAGCGGCTTTTGTCGCTGAAGGTGCTGTTGTCATCGGCAGGGTAGAGGTGGCAGCGGGCGCTAGTATCTGGTACGGGGCGGTGGTGCGGGCGGATGTAGAGCGAATTGCGATCGGCTCAACTACCAATATCCAAGATGGAGCAATTCTGCACGGCGATCCGGGCAAACCAACCGTTTTGGAAGATTTCGTGACAGTCGGACACCGAGCCGTGATTCACTCAGCTTACATTGAACGGGGCTGCCTGATCGGGATTGGGGCGATCGTCCTCGATGGAGTCAGGGTGGGAACAGGCTCTATCGTCGGTGCAGGGGCTGTTGTCACCAAAGACGTTCCCCCTCACACGCTAGTTGCGGGAGTGCCTGCCAAACGCCTCCGGGATGTCTCTGAGGAAGAAGCTGTGGAGTTGGTGGAACACGCTAAGCGTTACGAAAAGTTGGCTCTGGTTCACGCGGGGAAAGGTTGTGATTTGGGATTTGGTGAGTTGATAGAATAAGATTTTCAGCAAAAAACTATTAGTTTCCAATGGCTTACACCGCGCAAAAAATCCTCACCTTTGAAACATTCCTCGATCGATATTGTGACAACTTCCGCTACGAACTCGCTGACGGAGAATTAGTTGACAAGGAACCCACAGGCCCCCACGAAACCGTCAGCGGTAAACTAGCAACTCAAATCGGCATCGTTCTCGCAGCCGAAAAACTACCTTGGTTCATTCCCCGCAATTGTTTGATCCGTCCATTTTCAGATGCAGCTACTGCCCGCCGTCCCGATATTGTCGTGTTAGATGAAACTGCTATTGTCAGCGAACCTCTTTGGGAAAGAGAACCTGTGATTACGTTGGGGCGATCTATTAAATTGGTGGTAGAAGTAGTCAGCACTAACTGGGAAACAGATTACGCCAGAAAAGTTGAAGAGTATGCTCTTTTAGGAATTACCGAATATTGGATCGTTGATTATCGCGGATTGGGAGGCGTGGCTTTTATCGGTAAACCAAAACAACCTACTATCACCGTTTGCCAACTGATTGACCAAGATTACATCCAGCAACAATTTCACCTTGGGCAACCGATTATTTCTCCTCTGCTAAAGAACTTGCAACTTCGGTTAGATGATATTCTTCCCCGATAAAGTGGGGTGTCAAACTAAATATAGGAATTACGCACGGGTAGTCAGGGTTTCGACACTTCGACGGAGTTTATTCTGATTCATCTATCATCGGTTTTTGGGCAGCGTGTCGCACAAAAATAATCTGAACTGTATCATCAACAATCGTAAACAGAATCCGATAGGCATTTCGTCCCTTGCCGTAAACAAGTTGTCGTATTTCTTCGTCAAAAAAACTATTCTCAAACGCGAAGGAACAACGAGAAGGCATATTTTCTAGCGATAAGATAGCTTTGTACAAGCCTTCTAACCAATTTCTAGCCTTCTGAGAAGAATGATTACTCAACCAAAAATAAGATTCCTCGATCGCTTTTTGCGCTGCGGGTTGGATAATGACTTGATATTTCTGATTCATCGCTAACTGTCTAGCTTATCAAACAGTTGATTGAAAAAATCCTCCGCTTTTTGCCCTTCCCCTCGATCCATTTGTGCCAAACCCAGTTTAATTCCCTTTAAAGTCTCTAATAACTCAACTGCATCTAAAAGTTTCTGATAGGATTCAGCATCCTGAATAACTAACTCTGCTTTCCCGTTGACAGTTAGAACTAAAGGATGTTTTGTTTGTTTGAGCCGCTGCACAAACTCAGTCGTATTACGTTTAAAATCGGTGAGAGAATGTATGTCTCTTGAAAGGTTAATCATAATGATAACATGAAATTAGCATCTAATTAAATGTTAAACGATACCTGCGGAGTTTGTCAATCTAAGCTTAGGTGATATTCTGCCCCGATAAAGTGCCTTGCTGCAATCTAAAATCTAAAATCTAAATCAGAAACTGGGTTTTTTGTGTAAGTCCTATATATACTATTAAAGCTGTGCCGGAATCGCACCGATCGCCCTTGCCACTAACACCTATCATGAACGATCGCACATCTCATCCAAACATCCCCCCGCAGGCCTGGAAACGTCCCATCGGCCTCGGTTGGGAGAATCCCTATACAGTCCGCTACGCAAGCAATCTCGACGACGGCCCCTGGCACGGAATGCCTTTGGGCGGGTTCGGTGCCGGCTGCATCGGGCGATCGTCCCGCGGCGACTTCAACCTCTGGCACATTGACGGCGGCGAGCACATTTTTCGCAGTTTGCCCGCTTGTCAGTTCAGCGTTTTTGAAGAAACTCAAGGCAAGAAACAAGCTTTTGCACTGTCCACTGAACCGCCTACAGATGGCAGTTTATCTAGTTGGAAATGGTATCCATCGGAAGGAAGAAGGAAGAAGGAAGAAGGAAGAAGGGAAGAAGAAGAAAGAACAGGGGAAGAGTCTAATTCTTCGGGGAGTTATCATGCTTTGTATCCGCGCAGTTGGTTTGTTTACGAAAATGTGTTTCAGGCTCAATTAAGCTGCGAGCAATTTTCGCCAATTTTGCCGAACAATTATCAGGAAAGCAGTTACCCAGTTGCCATGTTTGAATGGGTGGCGCACAATCCTACAGATGCGCCGATTACTCTCAGCATCATGCTGACTTGGGAGAATATTGTCGGTTGGTTTACTAATGCCAATAAGTCACCGAAAGTGATGGTGCGAGATGATGGCAGTCCATTTTATGACTATCAACCCCGGTGGGGAGAAAGTGCCGGAAATTTGAATTTGTTGGTGGAAGATTTTCACCGAATCGGTTGCGTCATGACGCGGTTGACTGCTGAGGACGAACCGCAAGAGGGGGATGGACAATGGGCGATCGCAACTATTACTAATCCGGCGGTAGAAGTATTTTATCAAACTCGCTGGAACCCGGCGGGGAATGGCGAGGATATTTGGCGCAACTTTTCTGCTGAAGGTTTCTTGTTGGATGACAGAGACGAGACAGCAGCAGCAGCAGGAGAACAGTTGGCTTGTGCGATCGCAGTTCGCTTTACTATTCGACCGGGAAAAACTCGCAAAATTCCCTTTATTATAGCTTGGGATTTGCCCGTTACTGAGTTTGCATCGGGAGTTTGGTACTACCGCCGCTATACAGATTTCTTCGGCCGCAACGGCAAAAATGCTTGGCCGATTATTCGCACTGCAATGAAGCATTCCGATACTTGGCGCGAAAATATCGAAGCTTGGCAAAAACCGATTTTAGAACGGAAAGATTTGTCAGACATTTTTAAAATGGCGCTGTTTAACGAGTTATACGCCCTGACAGACGGCGGTACTCTTTGGAGTGCGGCTGACGAACGCGATCCGAAGGGTCAATTTGCGGTTTTGGAGTGCATTGATTACCGCTGGTACGAAAGTTTGGACGTGCGGCTTTACGGTTCTTTCGCTTTGTTGATGCTGTGGCCGGATTTGGAAAAGTCGGTGGTTTTAGCGTTCGCTAGGGCAATTTCAGCCGGAGACGATACGCCGAGAATTATTGGCTGGAATCAAGCTTCTGCTATTAGAAAAGCTGTCGGGGCGACGCCGCACGATTTGGGTGCTCCTAACGAACATCCTTGGGAAAAAACGAATTATACTAGCTATCAAGATTGCAATTTGTGGAAGGATTTGCCTTGCGATTTTGTGTTGCAGGTTTATCGGGATTTCCTATTGACTGGCGGCACAGATTGTGAGTTTCTGCAAGAGTGTTGGCCGGCAATTGTTGAGGCTTTGGCTTATCTGAAAACTTTTGATGAGGATGGGGACGGAATCCCTGAGAATTCTGGAGCACCGGATCAGACGTTTGATGACTGGCAAATGCGGGGGATAAGTGCGTATTGCGGGGGTTTGTGGTTGGCGGCGCTGGAGGCTGCGATCGCGATCGGCGAAATCTTGGAAGATGCAGCACCGCAGATAATTCCTAACCCTCAAGCAAAGATAGCATTATATCACAGTTGGCTGTTACAAGCCAGACCGAGCTATCAAGAAAAACTGTGGAACGGTCAATATTACCGTTTGGACAGCGAGAGTAATTCCGAAGTGGTGATGGCAGACCAACTGTGCGGTCAATTTTACGCGAAACTGTTAGGATTGCCGGATATTGTGCCGCCAGAATGTGCAGTCAGTGCTTTAGAAACTGTGTATGAATCTTGCTTTTTGAAGTTCAACGATGGCGAGTTCGGTGCGGCAAATGGGGTGATGCTGAACGGTTCGCCGGAAAATCCCAATGCAACTCATCCTTTGGAAGTTTGGACGGGGATTAATTTTGGGTTGGCCGCTTTTTTGGTACAGATGGGAATGGAGGAGAAAGCGTTTAAATTGACGGATGCGGTGGTTAAGCAGATTTATGAAAATGGGTTGCAGTTTCGGACGCCGGAAGCGATTACGGCGGGGGGGACTTTTCGGGCGAGTCACTATTTGCGGGCGATGGCAATTTGGGCGATTTACGGGGTGTTGACTAATTTTAAGTAGGGAATTGGTATATTAGCTGATGAATCCCACTAAATTTTAAACAAATTACGCCTTCAACCCTATTTTGAGCCAAGAAAACGGTTAATTAAACTATCAATTTTATTGAATGTAAAAATTTTCCGCATTCGAGGAAGACACTAATGTTTCATGCTCAAACTTTAGCTATGCTAAAAGTTTAAAACGAAACAGCCCTGCTGGGATGCGAGGGGTATCGAACTCGGCTATAAATGAGGGAGACAAAGGGTTTGAGGCAATTGTTGACACCAATGCAGTGGGCACCTTACCCGTATATAATTTGGAGCGATCGCCAATTTCAAGATATAATAGAAAAATGTCAAATCCCTTACTTTCCCTCAACTACGAACCCGCCATCGAATCCCTCGGCGGCGACTATTTTGATGAAGTCCCTGCGGCCGATTTTCCGCAGCATATTCTCCGCTTCCGCAACGACCAATTATTGCCGATACTGGGTTTAGACCCCGCACAAGTAACCGACCAACATTTCATCGAAGCGTTCGGCGAATTTCATTGTGTCCGTCCCTTTCTCGCACTCCGTTACCACGGCTATCAATTCAACGAATACAACCCGAATTTAGGCGACGGTAGAGGCTTTTTGTACGGCCAAGTTCGCGGGACTGACGGCAGACTTTACGACTTCGGCACTAAAGGTTCCGGCCGCACGCCCTACTCGCGGCACGCTGATGGTAGACTCACTCTCAAAGGGGGAATTCGCGAAGTTTTAGCCGCCGAAGCTTTGCATCGGTTGGGAGTTCGGACATCTCGGTGTTTTAGTTTAGTTGAAACGGGCGAGGCTTTGTGGCGGGGCGACGAACCATCACCCACGCGATCGTCCGTAATGGTGCGTTTCAGTCATTCTCACATCCGGTTTGGAACTTTTGAAAGATTGCACTATATCCGCAGGCCGGATTTAACTAAAAAACTTTTAGATTTTGTTATTGAATATTACTATCCAGAACTGCATTTAGAAGCAAGTAATGCGGGTGTTTCGCCGCCGGAAAAGTATGCGCTATTTTATGCAGATTTAGTCAAGCGAGTAGCCGAATTAGTCGCTCAGTGGATGGCGGCAGGATTTTGCCACGCAGTGCTGAATACTGATAATATGTCGATTACTGGAGAGAGTTTCGATTACGGGCCTTTCGCTTTTATCCCAACTTACAAGCCGGAATTTACAGCAGCTTATTTCGACCATTACGGTCTTTATTGTTACGGCAATCAACCGTTTATTTGTAAGGGGAATTTAGAGAAGCTCCAGCAACCGCTAGCAGCCGCGATTCCTCAAGCTGATATGGATGCTGCTTTGGAAAAGTTTGGCGAGTATTATAATGCAGCTTACCGGCAGTTGATGCTAAATAGATTGGGATTTGATGATTTGCCAGAGGCGGAGGGAGATGAGTTGTTGAAGGTGACAATTAAAATGCTGGCGGAGTCTCAAGTTGAGTATCACGATTTCTTTTTTGAACTGCGAAGACAGTTCGATCGCACTTGGCGAGATGATGCCAGTCAAATTTTTGCTGAGGCGGAACCGGCGGACTTGATAGCACCTTGGCGGCAGTTTTATTATCACGTTTTGCAAAGTTTGTCGGCGGATGATATGGACAAAATGGCGGACAGGTTGCTCCGGCACAATCCCGAACAATCGCTGTTGAGACCGACGATTGAGGCTGTTTGGGAACCCATAGCTATTGAGGATAATTGGGAACCGTTTTATGAATTGGTTAAACGAATTCAAAACCCAGAAAATTGATTGATAATAGCTTGCATTAATAGCTCCGTGGCCGATTCACCTGCATTTTCTGTTGGTATTAAAGATTAGCGTGAACCAGCCCCGGAGCAATCTGAGATGATAAAAATCTGCCACATAAGAAATATAACACCGAGAAATAATGACTAATGACTAATGACTAATGACTAATGACTACTTGAGCTTTTCAATCTCAAATTGTGCATCTTTGTAACCGCCAGTTAGTCCTTGATCGAGAAACATTTTGCCGGCTTTTTCTAAATCGCTAATCGCTCCTGCTTTGTCTCCCAATGAGCGGCGAACGATGCCTCTACCGTAGTAAGCAGCAGCATAATTCGGATTGATCCGAATAGCTTGCACGTAATCGGCGATCGCACTGTTGTAATTATTTAGCTGCTGGTAAATCTTAGCCCGATTGGCGTAAGCTTCAGCATTGTTGGGATTGAACCCGATTGCTGCTGTAAAATCTGCGATCGCTCCCTGCGCGTCACCCCCAGCGCTGCGAGCTAAAGCACGATTGTTAAAAGCATTATAATCATTCGGATTCACTTTCAGGGCTTGAGTGCAATCGGCAATTGCTTTCGGATAATCCTTCAAATTTAAATAAGCAATACAGCGATTGTTGTAAGGAACCCCATCCTTATCGCTCAGCGAAATTGCCTGAGTGCAATCGTCAATTGCCGCTTGATGGGCTCCCAAATTCAACTGCGTGCTGCAACGATTAGCGTAAGCATCTCCACTCTTGGGATCGATCGCAATTACCTGAGTATAATCCGCCAAAGCTCCCTGATAATCTCCTAAGTGAAAGCGAGCTCTCCCCCGACTGTAGAAAGCATCAACATTCTTAGCATCAAGTTTAATTGCCTCAGTATAATCTCCAATCGCCCCCTGCAAATCTGCACTCGCAGCGCGAGCCAACCCCCGCGAATGATAACCTTTAGCCAGGTTTGGCTGCAACCGAATTACTTCGGTAAAATCCTGAATAGCCGCCTTGTAATCTTGCAGCTCTAAATAAGCAACTCCTCTTTCATAATAGGTATCAAAATCGTCGGGCTGGAGATTCAAAGCTTGAGTGTAGTCCTCAATCGCCCCGCGCTTGTCGTTAAAATCGTGACGGGTTAGCCCGCGGTTAAAATAAGCCTGAACATATTTAGGATTGAGAGCGATCGCCTGAGAATAATCCGCAATTGCTTCTTGATATTTTTGTAAATCATAATTAGCATTCCCCCGGCGATAAAAACTCTCAGGATTGTTAGGATTTAATTGAATTGACTTATTAAAAGCTTGCAAAGCTCCCGCGGCATCTTGATTGCGAGACTTTTCCACTCCCTGTTCGTGATATTCCTTAGCTTTAATCGGATTCGGTCGGCTCAAATAACTAAACAGAAATACCAGAATTATTGCTGCCCCAAAAACAGCCAAAATTAGCCACCAAAACCGAGTTTTAAAACGTGACGAAAAACTCTCGGAAGACAGTAAGCTCGGAGAAATAGTTTTCTTTGGAGCCTTATTCACCGGATCGAGGCGGTGTCTCAACTTGCTGAGATCTACCAAAACTTCCTCCGCAGATTGATAGCGTTTGCCAAATTGGTGACAGACCATTTTGTCAATTATATTGGCTAGTCCCACAGAACATTGCGATCGGTTCCGCCAAACAATTTCCCCCGTGTGAGAAGGACTCGGATCTTGCAATTTTGGCAAATCCGTACCGGGCAAACCCGTGATAGCTTGGACTGCCATCATCCCGACTGCATAGAGGTCGCTGCTAAATTGCGGGTTGCCTTGAAATTGTTCGATCGGCATATAAGCCGGAGTTCCAGTAGCAATGGTGCGCGGAAATTCTGTATCGTAGTCACTGACGTGACTTGCAACTTCTTTAACCGAGCCGAAGTCAATTAAAACTAATTTGCCGTCTGGTTTGCGGCGGATTAAGTTGGAGGGATTAACATCGCGGTGAATCACTCCCTGAGAGTGTACGAAAGCGAGAAGCTGTAACACTTCTTCCAACAGATCCAGCACTCGTTCTTCCCGCCAAGGTTGACCGGCCACAATTTCCCTATTTAGGGCGTGTCCGGGCACAAACTCTTCGACGAGGTAGAATTGATTTCCTTCTTCAAAATAAGCTAGTAAAAATGGAATTTGATCGTGTTTTCCCAGCTTTTCTAATATTTCTGCTTCTTGTTTAAATAAGCGGTAAGCTGTTTTGAGAACTGTGGAAGTATTGCTGGGAGGGCGCAGTTGTTTCACTACACATTGAGGGTGGCCAGGGCGGCGAGTATCGACAGCCAAATAAGTTTGTCCGAAAGCTCCTGAACTGAGAATTTGTACTACGCGATAACGCCTGTCTAAAAGTTGACCAACCATGTTCATATCAGGAATTGAGAATTGGGAATTAGTGATTGGGGATGGGAAATTGGAAATTGGAAATTGAGAATTTGTGATTGGTGGTTTAGCCTTCTTCCTTCTTCCTTCTTCATTTTGCATTCTTCATTTTTCCTCATGGCTGGTGACTGATGACTGAGCACTAATAACTGATGACTAATAGCTTATTTAGGATCGTTGATTTGTGCTTGTGCATTTTGGAAACCATCAGCTCTTCCTTGTTCTAGAAAAAGCGTTGCAGCTTTCTGAAAATCCTCGATCGCCCCAGCACGGTCTTTGAGTTGGCGGCGGACGAGGCCTCGGCTGTAAAAAGCGCTAGCATTGTTGGGGTTGAGCCGCAGCGAGTGAGCGAAATCCTCAACCGCTAAAGGGTAATTTTTTAGTTCTGAGTAAATAGTACCGCGATTGCTGTAAGCTACTGCATCGCTGGGATTGAGCCGAATGGCTTGAGTAAAATCTTCCACAGCCCCCTGCTTGTCTCCCGAAGCCGATCGAGCTAAGCCTCGATTGCTGTATGCTTTGGGATTGTTGCCGTTGAGTCCGATCGTCAAACTGCAATCTTCGCTGGCCTTTTGATATTGTTTTAAATTCAGATAAGCAATGCAGCGGTTGTTGTAAGCTGCTTCATCTTTAGGAGCGAGGCGAATTCCTTGGGTGCAATCTGCAATCGCTTTGTCGTAGATTGCCAAATTTAAGTAAGCGCTGCACCGATTGGTATAAGCATCAGCTAGCTCTGGTTCCAATTCGATCGCCTTACTATAATCTTCCATCGCTCCTTGATAATCTGCCAGATTAAACCGCGATCGACCCCGACTGTAGTAAACGCCAGCTTGTTTGGGGCTAATTTGAATCGCTTGGGTAAAATCTGCCATTGCTCCTGTTTTGTCGCCCGCAGCCGATCGAGCTAAACCCCGATTGCTGTAAGCTGTAGCATCGTTGGGAGTGAGCCGAATTGCTTGAGTGTAGTCTTCAATTGCCGTGCGGTAGTCGCCTAAATCGTAGTAAGCTAAACCCCGCTGAGAGTATGCCTCACCGTCGCTGGGATTGAGCCGCACTACTTGGGTGAAATCTTCCACAGCTCCCCGCTTGTCGCCGGTGTCGCGGCGGGCCAGACCTCGATTGTAGATGGCTTTGGTGTGGCTGGGATTGACTTTAATTGCTTGCGTGTAATCCTGTATTGCTAGATCGGTGGCGCCCGTGTCATAGCGAGCGTTGGCCCGCTTGTAGTAAGTTTCCGCATCGCTGGCATTCATGGCGATGGCTTGGGTATAATCGGCGATCGCACCTGTTTTGTCGCCTTGCTGCGCTTTGGCCACGCCGCGAGCGAACAATTCTTGTGCCCTCGCCGGACTTTTACTCTGCCAAAAATAAAGCATGATTGCTGTCAAGATTAAAGCTCCGGCTGTTGCAGCCAGCAGCAGCAGTCTGATTTGGCGCTGTCTCGGCGGTTTACTCATAGCGTCCGTGATGATTGTGGCTGGCGGCGGCTCAACCTCCCATTTTACGGCGATTTGTTTGAGGTCTGCCAAAACATCGGCGGCCTCCTGATAGCGTTCCTCGCAGTCGGAGCGCACCATTAGCTCGATAATATCTGCTAGGGCAAGCGAACAAGTTGCCCGGTTTCGCCACGGAATTTCGCTTTTGTTGTTTTTTAAGGCACTCAGTTCGTTGGGTGAGAGTCCCGTCACGGCAAGCTGGGCGATCGTACCTAGAGCGTAGATGTCGCTATTGTAGCGGGGGTTGCCGATCGATTGCTCGATCGGCACGTATAGCTCCTGCGCCGCCAACTCGTGTTTTTTTGCTAAAGGCCCTTTAACAGAGTTGGGCGAGGTTTGCGCCAACAAATGACAATTAGCGAGTTCCGGGTTAATTTCTTTGTCTAAGCTAAAGTCAATCAGCACAAATTTGCCGTCTGACTCGCGCCGGATAGCTCTGTCTGGCTGAATTCTGCGGTGAATGAAACCCTTCTCGTGTATGAACACCAAAATTTCTAATATTTCTGATAGCAGACCAATTACTTTATCTTCAGGCCAAGGTTCACCGGGTATTAGTTCTTGACTTAAAGGCGAGCCGGCAATAAATTCTTCTATTAAGTATAAACTTTGATTTTCCTCAAAATACGCCAATAATTCCGGGATTTTGTCGTGTTTTCCCAATTTTTCAATTATTTCTGCGTTTCTTTGAAATATAACTTTGACTAATTCTGGAGTTTGCGAACTTGTGCCGGGGAGCAGCATTTCTCTAACAGTGCATTGCGGATACCCGGGACGGTGAGTATCTGCTGCTAGATAAGTTTTTCCCACCTCACTTGAGTCTGTGACTTTAATGATGCGGTAACGTCTGTCTAGAAGTTGACCAATCATGCTTTGCCCTCTACCCTGTTAATGTTTCATTATCGCACGAATTCACGATAGGCCCAACATTTGGCTGCGTAATTTAAGTTCGATCGGGCCGTGACTCCCGCCCAAAAACGGATACTTGCTTTCCGACAGGAGTCGTGAGCCGCCCAAAATTTTAGATTATTGTTCAAGCTCCCAGATTGATCTGTGGAGTAAATCTTAAATCTCAAATCGACTTATTGGGCAAACGGGCGCTCGGATTGACGATCCAACTCAAGTGCGGCGGTAGCCCTATTCTAATATCTTAGAAAAAAATCGCTAAAATTGTTTATCCTGCCAATGAGATAGGTATAATTTAACAACTAAGCCGGAGGTCAGTCAAATGAACGTACAACTGGTTGAATCCCTAATTCAAGTTATCTTGTCTCTCGCAGCCGACGAGCAATTAGCGCTCGCAGGCAAGATATTAAAAAATATCCCCTACCCTTTGACTCAGGAACTCGTGCAGCTTGCCCAAAAGGGCGGGTATTTTAATTTTTTGAATAACAAACCAGAGATTTATACTCTCCAATATCGAGAAGCAATTGCCTGATACTCAAAAACAGGAGATTGAGATAACTTTTAAATGTGTGAACAATAAAAATGTCTGAATCACTAACAAAAGGAGGAACGATCGCAGCGATCGCCACTGCCATAGTTCCCCAACAAGGCAGCGTCGGCATTGTGCGAGTTTCCGGTTCCGCAGCCTTAAAAATTGCCGAAACTCTGTTTCGCGCCCCAGGACTGCAAATCTGGGAGTCTCACCGCATTCTTTACGGTCACATCCGTCGCCCCAAAACTCAAGAATTAGTCGATGAAGCTTTATTGTTAATTATGAAAGCACCGCGTTCTTTTACTCGCGAAGATGTGGTGGAATTTCACTGTCACGGCGGTATTATGGCCGTGCAGCAAGTCTTGCAGTTGTGTTTGGAACAGGGGGCGAGATTAGCGCAACCGGGAGAGTTTTCGCTGCGGGCTTTTTTGAACGGGAGGCTCGATTTAACTCAAGCTGAAAGTATTGCAGATTTGGTGGGAGCAAAATCGCCTGCTGCTGCGCAAAGTGCTTTGGCTGGTTTGCAGGGAAAATTAGCCGCACCGATCCGCAAATTGAGAACAACTTGTTTGGACGTGCTGGCCGAAATTGAGGCGAGAATTGATTTTGAGGAAGATTTACCGCCTTTAGATGAAGCTAAAACTTCTTGGGAAATAAATCATATTTTGGCGGAATTGTCAACAATTTTGGCAACGGCCGATCGCGGAGAATTGTTGAGAACCGGTTTGAAAGTAGCGATTGTCGGGCGGCCGAATGTGGGAAAATCGAGTTTGTTGAATGCGTGGAGCCGGAGCGATCGGGCGATCGTCACGGATTTGCCCGGTACGACGCGGGATGTAGTAGAATCGCAGCTAGTTGTGGGCGGAATTCCGGTGCAGGTACTCGATACTGCGGGAATTCGGGAAACCGAAGACAAGGTAGAAAAAATTGGCGTTGAGCGATCGCGCGCAGCAGCCAAACAAGCCGATTTAGTGTTGTTGACAATTGACGCGGAATCGGGTTGGACAGAGGAAGATTCGGAAATTTACGAACAAGTAAAGCACCGCCAGCTAATTATAATTATCAACAAAATCGACCTAGTAAAAACAATCCCCGAACTACCTTTTTCCTCTGAAGTTCATCCAATAGTTGCCGCAGCCGCCGCCTTCGATCGAGGCATAGAAGACTTAGAAACAGCAATCTTAGATGCCGTTAGCGGGGAAAATTTGCAAGCAGCAAACTCAGACTTAGCAATCAACCAGCGGCAAGCAGCAGCGTTAACTAAAGCTAAAATTTCTCTGGAACAATGCACGGATACGATGAGCAATAAATTGCCTTTAGATTTCTGGACAATAGATTTGCGCGGTGCAATTCAAGCATTGGGGGAAGTTACGGGCGAAGAAGTGACCGAATCAGTGCTAGACAGAATATTTAGCAGATTTTGCATTGGCAAATAGCAATGGTAAAAGATTATTTATCTTTAACTGCCAAACAGATATTATAATTATGTGTTAAACCTGAAACAGCCAACAGATAACAGCAGTGCCATTACCTATCTACCACATCACCCCCATTGACAATCTAGAATCTATTATTTCTGAAGGTGGATTGTTAGCTTACAACGTTATGCTTGAGACAGGAACTAACTACACTAATATCGCCTACGAAAATATCCAAGATCGTCGCGCTAGAATCCGCGTTCCCTGCGGTGCAGGTGGCGTACTGCACGATTATGTTCCCTTTTATTTTGCACCGCGATCTCCGATGTTATACACCATTAATCAGGGCAATGTATTAAACTATACTCAAGGTCAAGCAGCAGTTATTCACCTAGTTTCTGATGTATTTGAGATAGACATTAGGGGTTTAGATTTTGTTTTTACTGACGGTCATGCAGTGATGGGATTCACCGATTTTTTTGACGACCTCAACTATCTAGGTGCGATCGACTGGGATGTTATGGAATCTCGTTATTGGTTTGATACAAATGAAGACAACGACCGAAAACGCAGGCGTCAAGCCGAGTTTTTAGTTAGAAACATTTTCCCTTGGGAGTTAATCACAGAAATCGGCGTCATCAATTCTACAATCAAAGCAAAAACAGAAAATATTTTACAAAATTTTACGCATAAACCCTCCGTAATAGTGCAAAATAATTGGTATTATTAGAATAAATAAAAACCTGGAAGTAAAAGTGATTGAAATCAAGGAAGGCAACCTTTTAGAAGCAAATGCAGAAGCCTTAGTGAACACAGTTAATTGTGTGGGAATTATGGGCAAAGGAATTGCCTTGCAGTTCAAGCAGGCTTATCCCGAAAACTTCCGCCAATATGAAAAGGCTTGTCGCGCCGGTGAAATGCAGCCGGGTCGAATGTTTGTAGTATCTTCGGGCAATCTATTTAATCCCCGATACATTATTAATTTTCCGACTAAACGTCACTGGAGAGGCAAATCAAAAATCGAAGATATTCAAACTGGACTAAAAGCTTTGATTCAGGAAGTAAAGCAATTAGGCATCACTTCTATTGCCGTTCCTCCGCTAGGCTGCGGGAATGGTGGCTTGTCTTGGAAGACAGTCAAACCGCTAATTGAATCAGCTTTTTCGGAACTGCCAAATGTGCAAGTTTTGCTGTTTGAACCGCAGGCTACTCCGCAAGCTGATTCAATGCGGGTGGCCACCGAAAAACCCCAAATGACTCGCGCTCGTGCCTTATTTATTAGCTTGCTCGAATTGTACGGAATTCCTGGCTATCGCTTGACAATGCTGGAAATTCAAAAGCTAGCTTATTTTCTTCAGGTAGCAGGTGAACCACTAAAATTGCAGTATGTGAAAGAAAAGTACGGGCCTTATGCAAATAATCTCAATCATGTTTTACAGAAGCTGGAAGGGCATTATATTCGAGGTTATGGAGACAGAAGCCGAGAGGCACAAATCTATGTGTTGTCTGAAGGTAAAATAGCCGCGCGGGATTTTTTACAAAATGCTGCTGATGCTAATGTTAGACTAGAGCGTGTGAGCGGGTTAATTAATGGTTTTGAAACTCCTTACGGCATGGAACTGTTGGCAACTGTTCACTGGGTTGCTAGGGAAAATAGGGAAGCAGCAGAGGATTGCGAAAGAGCGATCGAACTTGTACGCGAATGGAACATTCGCAAGAGCGAACTATTTAAGCCTCAACATATCCGCAAAGCGTGGCAGCGGCTTCGCGAGCAGAGTTGGTTTTTTTAGAATACCTTCTGCCTTCTGACTAATGCTGACTGATGACTAATTCTTACGATCGAGGTCTTCCCAGACTTGTAATATAAAGCACAGCCTCACCCGCAGGAATACCCAGAACGTCATTGACGCGATCGTCAAAAAAGCCTGCGATACCGCTGACACCCAAACGCAGTTGAATAGCTGCTAAATTCAACCGCTGGCCTAAATGACCCGCGTCCATGTGCAAATAGCGGTAAACTCGATCGCCATATTTTGCTACAGCCCTGTTCAAATCCGCCGTGTGAAACAACAGCGCCCCCGCATCTCTGCCTAAATCTTGCCCCAAACACAAAAAATGCAATTCCCTGCGGAAATTTTTAAACCGAATTTGCCGCAATTCTTGAGCTTTCGGAGCGTAATAGTAACAGCCTTCTTCTAACCCATTCACTCCCGAAACAGCAATAAAAGTCTCGATCAAGCTTAGATCGAAATAGTCGGGAGAACCGTCTAATCCTTGGTCGATATAGTGCTGCGGCTGATAAGTAAAATCGAGCATAGCTAGCAGTTCGCCCAAGCTCAAAGAAGCACCTGTATAAGCACGGGTAGAACGCCTTTTAAGCATAGTGTTTTCTAAAGTTTCCAGGTTCACTCCCCAAGGAATTGAAGGAGTGACCGTCGAAACTTTAGTACAAAAGGGAAAGTTGTATTTATCCTCTAATTCCCCTTCACTCTCATCAAGTTTCCAGCCGTCCGCTCCGGTAGGATCGGATTCTAAATGCGTCGCTTTGTGAAGGTATTTTAACAGTTTACCTTCGGAAATTTGCGGGTAATCTGTCGTGGTGTTTCCGGGCAAAGCTGTTTTAAATTTAGGCAAGTTTTGGTCAATATCTAGCAAGTCGGCTAAAGCAACTACACAAATCGCTCCTTCTTGCTCCGAGTCGATGTACAGTAATTCATTGATAGCTTCGTCAGTGAATCCTCCAATCAGGTGAGGTCGGTAATCGTTGACGGCGCAAGCTAATTCAATATTGCTCAGTAAATGACCGGTGTCTAGGAAAATTCGCCGATAAGCTCGGTCTTCGTAACGCCAAGAAGAACGAAAAAAAACAGTGGTAATCGCGATCGCCAATTGCGTATTTTCTAGCGCTGGCGACTGGAAACAAGCTGCTTGCAAGGTCGGCCAAACTTGACTGTCCCAAAAATGAACAAGTGAATGAGTTCGGCACTGATAGTTGTAAAGTCCCGCCGGCAACTGCGCAGTGCCGCGGGATATTAAATAAACCTCTGCTGGGTAGAGCCCGCCCGCCGACGGTGCGGATCGCAAATACAGGTAGCTGTCGTCTACCGTTTGCACTTTCGCCGTCAACCCGTAGCTGCACAGCAACAAGCTGGATAACCGATGCCACCAAACCGCATCGGGATCGGCATCGGAATCATCCGAGGGGTCTTTTAGATAAGGCTTGAGGTCAAAATACGCTCCTATTTTATATTCTTTGAACGGCACGGGTTGCTCTGTCCAATCTAGCTGTTTGCTTTTGGCAGCAAGGGTTTCAGGATCGTATTTCGTCCGTTCGTGGTAGTGCTGAGCAATGGAAGGAGGAAGTTCTGGCATATTTCAGTAGAGGATTGACTTTGGTTTCTCGATCTTGACATTACTAACCGCTTACTGGTCGAGCAAGGCAGAAATTGACAAATATAAAAAAAATATTAGAAAAAATGCGAGCGTTGTTACATAAGCTTAACATAAGAATATGCCTAAGTATAAATACGCAGTAAAATAACCATTAATTATCGTTATAAATTGACTGCATTAGCTGTCGTCATGAGGGGTGAAAATGCAAAAGCTAAGCGCTGAGGAATTGCTCGCTCAGTATGCAGAGGGCAAGCGAAACTTTAACGCAGTTGACTTAAGTGGAGATAACTTGTTTCAAGCAGACTTAGCAGAAATAAATCTTTCTGGTAGCGTTCTGAGGCGAGCTTATTTGCCCTACGGAAATTTGACTGAAGCCAATCTTTATAAAACTGATTTACAAGATGCTGAATTGGGCGACATTCAACTTTATCAAGCCAACTTGTCGGAAGCAAATTTATCAAGATCAAATTTATCCAGAGCAAATTTGCGCCACGCCAATTTACAAGGTGCCAATTTGCAGAAAGCCAATTTGCAAGGTGCGGATTTGTACAATGCAGATTTGACGAATGCCGATTTGAGATATGCAGATTTGAGCCGAGCTAATTTGGATAAAGCAAAGTTAACCAAAGCTCAATTAGCGGGCTGCAACTTATTTCGATCGCGCTTGGTCGATCTGTCGGAAGCTGAGTGCGATCGCACTACTATCGGCCCCGAAGGATATTGATGATGTGCAGCGCCTAGTCTAGGGCGATCGGCTTAATTAGTCGTGAAGCGTAGCTATCCCGTAGGGAATCGCCCTTTTTAAAATTTCTTAACATTTCTCGACAGGGCAGAAAATGTGAGTTACAGTTGTAAAAAACTTATCACTCCCCAACATTGACAATCAATAACACATTTTTTCCGTGGGGAATAGGGTAAAATTTATGAACTCTCCCGACAAAAAAGCCAGAGAACTCCGGCACAAAGAACAAGAACTGCGGAAGCGCGAACAAGAAATTCGACTGCGCGAACTAGAAGCCGAAATCGACCGTTCAGTGCCAGAACATCTAACGAGCAAGTACGAAGAACCAGACAGCCAAGTTAACGGGAAACTCAAACAGTGGCGCCGAAAAATTATAGCCGCCGCTCAATTTACAGGCATTGTTATTGCTGTTATTGTTGCAGTTCGCATAGCATCTTGGCTGGCAGCCGCGCTGATAGTTGGAGGCATTGCTTTGATCGCTTACAAAATGTTTATTGAAGAAGACAGAAGTTGAAAAGCCCAAGCCGGAAATTCTCAGGAAATACCCATGAACCTTAAAGTCGAAACTAGCAACTTTCTCAACGATTTAGAGCGAGTAGCCGCAGTCCGCCGAGAAATTGCCGATCGCCTCAGCAACATCGCCACAGCCATCAATCAATCAGAATTAGCCGGAGCCGAAGCATCGGGAAAACTCGGTTTAGAAACCGACAGCGCCGACATCAATCTCGCCAGTAAAAATTTGCGCCAAGGAGTTTTTCGGCTGCTAGTTTTAGGCGACATGAAACGCGGTAAAAGCACTTTTCTCAATGCCTTAATCGGCGAAAACTTACTGCCCAGCGATGTAAATCCCTGTACAGCTTTGCTGACGATTTTGCGCTACGGTTCAGAAAAAAAAGTTACCGTTTATTTCAATGACGGCAAAAGCCCAAAACAGCTAGATTTTAAAAGTTTTAAACAGAACTACACAATTGACACCGCTGAGGCAAAACGCTTAGAAGAAGAAAAGAAACCAGCATTTCCAGATATCGACTGCGCTGTAGTAGAATATCCCTTACCTTTGTTAGAAAAAGGCATAGAAATAGTAGACAGTCCCGGACTGAACGATACAGAAGCGCGCAATGAATTATCTCTCGGTTACATCAACAACTGCCACGCTATTTTGTTCGTACTCAGGGCAACTCAGCCTTGCACGATGGGGGAAAGACGCTATCTAGAAAATTACATCAAAAATCGCGGCTTGAGCATTTTCTTTCTGATCAATGCTTGGGATCAGGTGCGGGAAAGTTTGATTGACCCGGACGATTCTGAAGAATTAGCAGAAGCAGAAGGGAAACTGCGGCGGGTTTTTCAAGCTAATTTGGCTGAATATTGTTTAACAGAAGGACACGATATTTACGACGAACGAGTGTTTGCGATTACCTCAATTAAGGCATTGAGGTTGCGGATCAAAAACCCGGATGCGGATTTGGCAGGAACTGGTTTTCCCGAATTCATGGCGGCACTGAATACGTTTTTGACCCAGGAAAGGGCGATTTCGGAATTGCGTCCGGCGAGGACTTTGGCGCGTCAAATTTCTGCTCGCGTCCGCGAAGCTGTTGGACGCCGTTTACCATTACTCGATCGCGATGTCAATGAATTGAAGGAAAAGATTAATTCAGTTGAGCCGGAGTTTAAGAAGCTGACTCAAATTCGCGATGAATTTCAACAAGAAATTATCGGCGTTAGAGATAGTAAATCGCGGGCGATCGCAGATTCTTTCCGCGCCTACGTTCTCAACTTAGAAAATACCTTTGAAACAGATTTCTTGCGGTATCAACCGGAGCTGAGATTTCTGGATTTCTTCAGCCAAGACAAGCGAGAAGCTTTTGAAGCATCGCTCAAACGAGCATTCGAGCAGTACATCAACGACAAACTAGCAGCTTGGACTCTCACGGCAGAACAAGAGATGAATTCAGCATTTTCGCAGCTATCGAAAAGTGCGGCAAATTACGGAGCATCTTACACGAAAGTGACTGAAAAAATCACCGAAAAACTGACCGGGCAAAAAATACCGGCAGCAGTCAGCAACTCGAAGGAAGATAATTCGCCATCTTGGGCAAAATGGGCAATGGGATTGTTTTCATTAACGACCGGAAATCTAGCGGGCGTAGCTATGGCAGGAGCGGGTTTTGACTGGAAAAATATCCTGCTCAATTTAATTACTGTGTTGAGCGTCAGTACGATTTTTGCTAGTTTTACGGGGATTGTTTTGGGGCCGCTGTACTTGGCTTTGTTGGGGATGGGTGTTGGGGTTTTGCAAGCAGACGGAGCTCACAAACAGTTGGTGAAAGCGGCGAAAAAAGAGCTGGTGAAATATCTGCCGCAAGTGGCTCAAGAGCAGTGGCAGCCGATTCACGATGCTGTGAAAGAGTGTTTTGATGTTTACGGGCGGGAAGTGGGCGATCGCATGAATGATGATATTAATTCTCGGAAAGCAGAATTAGATAATTTGCTTGAACAAAAGGAATCTCGCGAGATTAATTGTCAGGCTGAATCTGAGCGTTTGAAAAAATTGGAGGCTGATGTTTCTGCCCAGTCGCAGAGTATAGAATCGCTATATCAAGGTTTCCTAGCCTCCGCGAAATGAAATAAAACAACAATATGCAACAACCCGAAACTTATCAAAACCTGACCGACAATCTCAAATCAGCACTCGGCATCCTCGAACTGGATAAAAACTCCCAACTTTATCGAGATACCACCTCAATCTGCGACTATCTCGCCAAACCAACTTTTCAAATCGCTGTCTTTGGCCCGTTTAATTACGGCAAGTCAACTTTGCTCAATGCTTTGCTGGGAAATCGTGCTTTGCCGATCGACCTTGTGCCCACTACAGGTGCTGCCATTTATGTCAACTACGGCGAGGAATTGCACGCAAAAATTACCCTGAAAGACGGCACGGAAATTAGCGAACCGGGGACTGATGTGTTGAAACGCTACGCCATCCTTGACGACGCGAGACAAATGCGGGATGATGTGGCGGCCGTGAATGTTTACTGTCCCCATCCATTCCTGAAAACGGGTGTGGAATTGCTGGATTTGCCGGGAACCAACGATCGGGAAGAACAGGATAATTTGGTTCGGGATAAATTGCTAACGGCTGATTTGGTTGTGCAGGTTTTAGATGCTCGCAAATTGATGACTTTAGGCGAACGAGAGAACTTGAGAGATTGGTTGAGCGATCGCAACATCAACACTGTCCTCTTTGTTGCCAATTTTCTCAATCTACTCGAACCAGACGACCAAAAACAAGTTTACAATCGGTTGTTGTTTGTTGCCGAAAGTTTTCGCTCCAACTTACCGAACAATATCAGCAATATCTACCGCGTCGATGCTTTGCCTGCTTTGAGGGCGAGGCTGAAAGGAGATGTGGCGGCCGCCCAAACTACAGGAATTGCCACGTTTGAATCGGCTTTGCAAAGTATTGTGGCAGCTCAACAGGAACAACTAGCAGTTAAGTTGCCCAGAATTGAAGCTATAGCTACTAAAATTTGCCAATCTCTCCGAGGGAAATCTGAAACTGTCACCGCAGAAATAGCCGCAGCTCAACAAAAGCACGAGCACAGAATTGAAATTAAACAAAAAGCCGAGAAATTGATATCAAAAGGCTTTCACGCCAGCGTTTCCGAATTCGAGATTTGGCTTTACCAGCCCACACTTCTACAGCGGTATCAATCGGAAATGGCGCTGTCGCTTCAGGAAGGGAGTTTTGATGCGTGGAAGCTAAAATTTCAGCGAGAGGTCTTACATCAGCAGCAAACCATCGCAGAATGGGTAAATAAAGCTTGCGAATTCTTTGAGAAAGAACAGCCGATCGCACTTTTGATTTCGTTTCCTCCATCCCCGCAAGTCAGTTTACCGGAGCCGCCGCCGCCTCCAGCTCAAAAGTCGATCGAGGGCGAAGTAACTCCAGTGGCGATCGCCACCGGCTTAGGTTGGCTGTTGGGCGGGCCTGTGGGAGCCGCAGTAGTTGGCGGTGCTAGCTATATTTTGAATAAAAGAACTGTGTATGAAAAGCCGCCTGAATCGTCAGAAGCTTATCTCAATCAAGTAACGGAAATTTGCAGCGAGGCTGCTAAAAACTATCTCGCTCGCTTCAGCACCGATACTTTTTCCATGCTGCAACACTACAAGGAAATCGCCGGAAAAGTTATCTGTTTTCAAGACAGCAAAGAGCTGCTAAAGACAAATATTCAGGAATACCAGATACAGTTTATCAATAATTTGTTAGAAAATATCGAATCCTGCCTGGAAATGACGAAATCTGTAATTAACGGCAAATGATCCGAACCGACATTGCTGCCAGTATTAATTTTTAAAATATGAATTTATTTGCTGAGTAGGAAGCGATCGATCGCAATATAAGCCAGCGACATAAAAGTTGGCCAAGTCGCTAAAATGCCAAAGCCCGATCGCGCATTTCGCAAATTTTCGGTTTTGACCATATTTTTGTAGAATGGCGACCACATTGTGGTATTGAAATTCTCAACCAGTGAAAGCCTTAATAATACTTAGTATGCAGAACTACCTGGGGAAGAACGGCTGTGAGTGAAGACGCTTCGCAGTGCTTGAGTTGCCGTGCGATTGCACAGACGGAATTCTACAAAAGTAACCTCAAACAGACACTACCAATATGTCCTTGGGTGGTATGTCCTGGGAAAGATGCGAGCGCACAGTTGCCTCCCTAGGATTGTAAGAATTGAAAGCCCCCACTCCACAAAGATTGTCTGGTAGAGAGAGAAGCAATCCTAGACAAACGAGCGTGGAGCAATTACAGAGGATTTTATATGGTGAGAAACTGTTCGTTGACCCGGCCGTTGGCTGTCGTGACGGGTGCCTCTAGCGGCATCGGCTACGAACCCGCCAAACAGTTTGCCCGAAACGGCTTCGATCTTTTGGTGACATCGACTGGTTCAAGTATTGATGAGGCTACTAAAAGCTTTAAGGGACTGATCCCCAAAGTCGAGACAGTACAGACTGACCTCGCCACTGACGGTGGGGTTGAGACGCTTTACAACCACATTCAGAAGACAGGACGACCCGTAGATGCGATCGCGATCGGTGCAGGTGTCGGCGTCGGCGGCGAGTTTACTGAATGCCGCTAATCCACGCTGCACGCAGGGTCTGCGCGCCTACCAGTGGATGATGGAGGTCGATCGCAGTAAAGACGTGAGACTTTTTTGCAGTCACGATGCTATTGAGTCGAAAGCCTTCGCTGACGAGTTTAGTAGCTCTCAAAACTAGAAATTTCATCATTATTTTTTTGGTAACAGATTCTGATGGTTCGATCGACAATCGGCGTGTCCAAAGCTTTTTGATCCGCAATCTCCTTTTAGTAAATTTCATGGCATCGATATAAAGAAGGTATTCTATGAAGCTCCTTAAACTCCTACTATTTCTTGCAGTCGTCGGTTTTCTCGGCTCTGCTGTTTATGCCCAGTCTCAACCCGCCAAGATCGATCTAACAACGCTGCCCAGAGAGCAAACACTTGGCGAGATCGAACCCGTCGCAGTCTTCAACGGTCCCATGCCTACAGGTGTTACTGTTTCCCAAAGCGGACGCATCTTCGTGAACTTTCCCAAATGGGGCGATCGCGTAGAGTACACTGTTGCCGAAGTCAAAAATGGTCAGACTGTTGCGTATCCTAATCCGGAAATGAATCGCCCGAACCCAAGCGACCCATCAAAGTCTCTGCTTTCGGTTCAAAGTGTGGTGGTTGACCCGCGCGATCGCTTGTGGATTTTGGATACCGGCAGCGTCAACTTTGCACCCGCTCCGCCCGGTGGAGCCAAATTGGTCGGAGTGGATCTCAAGCAAAACCAGGTTTTCAAAACCATTGTCTTTCCCCCAAATGTGGCATTGCCAACAACTTACCTGAACGATGTTCGCTTCGATCTGCGACGAGGTAAGGCTGGAATGGCATTCATCACCGACTCGTCCGACAAGGGGCCCAATGGAATTATTGTGGTTGACTTGGACTCCGGCAGAAGTTGGCGGCGGTTGAACGACCATCCTTCCACGAAAGCAGTCCCCAATTTTCTACCCAGTGTGGAAGGGATGCCTATTATGAATCGTCAACCGGGTCAACCGCCCAGCCCAATCAAGATGGGTGCCGACGGGATTGCAATTAGTGCCGATGGGAAGCAATTGTTCTACTGTCCGCTTGCCGGACGACGGCTCTACAGCGTTGATGTTGATGCGCTAGCGGATGAGCGGTTGTCTGACCAAGAGGTGGGAAAGACTGTAGTGGATCGCGGCGAGAAGGGAGGAGCTTCCGATGGCTTGGAGTCGGATGCTCAAAACCGCATTTACCTGACGAACTACGAACAGAATGCGATACAGCGTCGTTTGCCAGACGGCACGATCGAACGGCTGGTGCATGACCCGCGAGTGCTGTGGCCTGACACCCTTTCAGTGGCGCAGGATGGTTATCTTTATTTCACGGCAAATCAACTCCATCGCCAAGCCAGGTATCACAACGGTCAGGATTTGCGGCAGAAACCCTACAGCCTGTTTCGAGTTCGGATTAACGCTCAACCTGTAGCACTGCGGTGAACTACCCTGTTCGCAGTCACCCAGTGAAGTAAGCGCGTTGGCATTGCGGGCGATCGCGCGATCGGTGGCGGTCAATGCTAGAAAAGTAGCCTCAAACACGCAAAGCGCGCTCGTTCGTTGGAAAGACGCGATCGCACGGCTCATTATTATTTATTGGAGGAGTTTGTGAAAAAGTACCGCCTATTGAGAAACAGTCCCCGATGAACGCTGGCAACAACCCCACGCCGACAGATGCAGTAATGGGCGTGCTTGCCAAACGCCGACAACCCGCAGTGGAAATGGTTGGCGATCTCAGCCATCAACTCATACCAGGCCCAGCGGGCGATCTGTTGGCGCGTATTTACAAGCCGCAGGGACAAGGCTTCTTCCCCGTGCTGGTCTATTTCCACGATGGCGGTTGGGTCATTGCTAACCTCGATATCTACGACTCCTCTTCTCTTGCTCATTTGCCCAATTTGAACTTATTAATCAATAATGCAGGAATCTCGCAGCGTATTCAGTTGAGTGATACTGATGCAGGTGAGCTAGAAGAAAAGCTTCGTAGCAAAGTTGAGATAGACTGCATCGCTCCAATTCTTCTTTTAGCAACTCAACTTCTGCCACACCTGAAACTTTGAAAGGAATAGAGGGCGATGCTTTGAGATAGAGGTTGGGAAAAGTAAAAGTTTAGCTCTGCTTTCACGGATATCGCCCAGTTTTGCTTACTCAGTCATTAACGCCAGAGAGTAGTAAACGCTAAACTTTGAAGGATTTATGAGCAATGCCTACAAACTACTTTATGAAACAGAAGAGGATTAACCGTGTTTCTGAGAATTTGGCGCTTTATTACTATTATTCTTGTTGCACTTTTCATGGGTTTGGAGTTCTCCCATGCGTTAGAACTGCCAGCCAAAATGCAGTATGACGGGCCGCTCTACGTGACGCTCCAAAATACTCTGTACCGATACTTGGGAATTCCCGGTCCGGGTGCGTTCATCACGCTTGGGATGCTGACATCGGCAGCCGTATTAACGTTCCTTGTCCGCAAACACCGGCAAGTTTTTTACTGGACATTAATTGGCACAATCTGCTTGGCGCTGGCTTTCCCGGTGGTCTTCTTCCTATTCATCGAGCCTGTGAATGTTGTAATTGAGCAGGCAACCGCTCAATCTATACCATCGGACTGGCTGCGGCTGCGCAGCCAGTGGGAATCTGCACACGCTGCAAACTTCGTTCTTAGTTTAATCGGGTTCAGTGCGCTGCTGATTTCTTTACTGGGTGAGACTTCGCCGAATCGTCCGCACGATCGGCTCACTCCTGAAATCGCGCAACTAACTAGATGACAGGTTGCAGCCCAGCATCAAAAGTGTTTTTGCAACATCCTCAAACCACACGACATTACAAGGAGAAATTTATGAATATCAGCAGACGCAATTTGTTAAAACTAACTTCTGCTTCGGGTTTAGTTGCAGCAGGGCTGGCAGCTTCCGAAGGGTTTTTCAAACCTTTGTTAGCTCAAGATGAACCGGCTCAAGTATACGCTGAAAGTGCAGTTGCCCAAGCTCAAACTCAAAGCGGTGAGATGAGTTACAGGACGCTGGGACGCACGGGAGAACGAGTGTCTGCGATCGGCTTGGGGGGACACCATATCGGACGGCTTCGAGAGGAGCAAGAAAGTATTAAGCTCATTCGCAGTGCGATCGACCGCGGCATCAATTTTATGGACAACTCCTGGGATTATCACAACGGGCGCAGCCACCGATGGATGGGGCAAGCGCTCAAGGATGGCTACCGGCAAAAGGCGTTTTTGATGACCAAGATTGACGGCCGCACGAAGGGCGCTGCCATGATGCAGATTGATGAGTCGCTGAAGGCGTTGCAGACCGATCGCATCGACCTAATGCAGCATCACGAAATTATTCGGATGGAAGACCCCGATCGCATTTTTGCTCCCGGCGGGGCTATGGAGGCGGTAGTGGAAGCGCAGAAGGCGGGCAAGATTCGCTACATCGGGTTTACAGGACACAAAGACCCTTTGGTTCACCTGCGAGTGCTGGAAATTGCCGCTCAAAACAATTTCCGTTTTGACGCGGTACAGATGCCGCTGAACGTGATGGATGCTCATTTTAGAAGTTTTGAGCAACAAGTTCTGCCGGTGCTGGTGAAGAACCAAATAGGTGTATTGGGGATGAAATCTATGGGCGACCCCTACGTGCTTAGAAGCAATACAGTAAGTCCGATCGAATGTCTCCACTATGCGATGAATCTGCCTACTTCAGTGGTGATTACTGGCATTGATAGTATGCAACTCCTCGATCAAGCGTTAGAGGCTGCTCGCACGTTTAAGCCGATGGATCGAGCACAAGTTGCAGCAATGCTGAATCGCACTCGCGAGGCGGCGGCAAAAGGGCAATACGAACTGTATAAAACTACCAACCAATTTGACAGTACCGCCATGAACCCATCGTGGCTAGGATAAGTGCTTTTTTATTCATCAGCACATCTATACTTGAGGCCGAGCAAACGTAGCCTAGCGGCGAGGATTTGGGAAATCTTCCCCAAGTTTTTTCGCATCTGGCTGCGATCGGGGCTGCCTAGAATTTAGATAAAGCACTCGAAAGTTATTGAATAATGCCCCTATACAAATGCAAAAAATTCGAGCCATTGCATTGATGGTGAAAGATGCCGATCGCTCCCATGATTTCTATAGGAAAGCGCTCTCGTTTGAACCTGTTTCGGATATCACGGTTGAAGGTCAAAAATTCGCATTGTTACTTTTAGGACTAAGACCAACTGGCACACTGGAATCGACCTGTAGGCTGTCAGTTAACTTTAGTCCTAAGTGAATCAATAATTTGTTAGAAAATATCAAATCCTGTTTTCAAATGACCAAATCTGTAATTAACGGCAAATGATCCGAACCAACATTGCGGCCAGTACGAATTTTCAAAACACCAATTTCTTGGCTGACTAGAAAGTGATCGATCGGAATATAAGCCAGCGGCATAAAAGTCGGCCAAGTCGGTAAAATGCCAAAGCCCGATCGGGCATTTCGCAGGTTTCCGGTTTTTACCATATTTTTGTAGAATGGCGACCACATTGTGGTATTGAAATCCCCAACCACAATTAGCGGATTTTTTACTTGGGCTGCATACTCGCCGATGCCTGTTAGCTGTTGGTTGCGATCGATAAAACTGTGCTGTTTGATTGGCACAGTCGGATGAGCAAGAATCAGAGAAATGATTTTACCTTGAAATTGAACATCCGCCAACAAGCTCTTTCTTTGCTTTGAAAAGGCTTTAACAGAGGGATTGTTTAAAGGCAGCTTGCTGTAGATGGCACTGCCAAATCTCTCAGATTCTTGATAACGGCAAGAGTAAGGAAATATCTCGCTTAAAACCGCTAACTCTTTTGCCCAAGACGGGTTGACTTCTACAAAAACCGCGATATCAGGTTGTTCTGCTTTTACCAGCGATATCACCTCAGAATAGCGTCGGTTATTCGTTAAAACATTTGAATGCAAAATCCGCAAGTTTTGTGCGGGAGTTGCTCCTGCAAATGCTGGCGCTGGAAAATACCAAGGAACAATTTCCGCCAAATTAATGATAATGCAAAATGCGCTCACCAGCAACCATCTTTTTTTTGAGCGCACCAGAGCGAAGAATATCAAAGTAGAGAAACTAACCAGCAGATATTGTAGTTTAAAATGAGAACTCAATTCAAAAAAAATGTTGATTTTTCCTAAATAACCGACTATTGAAAATAGGGCATTTACAGTTGCTGCGATAATAAACCATTTTAAAATTACGTGCTTTAAGCTAAGGTTTTTGTTGGGTATGCTGTGCAGTACCGCCCATTTCAGCTTAATTTTGAGGTCGTTGGTAATCGGCAATTTATCAATTTCTATTACCAGTTGTTCTGGCTGTTCCAACTCTCGCCGCTTTTGATAAAATCTCACCAGCAAGCTATCTACCACAAAATAACTAAACGAATTGGCAACAAATCCTACAAATACCAACACACCTAAACCGATCAGCATACCAAAGGAACCGCCTACTTTGACCAAACCCGACCAAACGGCTGCCTCACCTGTTTTACCTGTAGCTGCTATAGCTATAAATAGCATTAAAGCAGGCAATCCGATCGTGATTGTGTTTCTGATAATACTGTCCATTATTTACCCTTTTTGCTAAGCTTTTTTACCTTGGCTGTTGCTCTAAAGTTCATAAATTTCTAACGGTAAGTTGTCGGGATCTCTAAAAAAGGTAAAACGTTTTTCTGTAATCTCGTCAAAGCGAATTTCTTCTACTTCTACTTGTTGGAATTTTAAGTAAGCAACGGATGCTTCTATGTCCTCAACTGCAAAAGCTAAATGTCTCAAACCGCAAGCTTCAGGATTGTTAACTCTTTCTGGAGGATGGGGAAATGAGAAAAGCTCGATGGTGTCGCCGTTGCCGACTCGCAAATCTAGTTTGTAAGAATTCCTCTCGGTTCGGAAAGTTTCTTTGATAATGGAACATCCTAAGACTTCTACATAAAATTTCTTCGACGCTTCGTAATCCGAGCAAATAATCGCGACATGATGTATTGCTTTTATTTTCATCTTAAAAAAGTTAGTTAGTTGCGTTTGTCTGAGATGTTGCACCATTCTCAATCAGCTTTTTATGAACAGGCAAGATGCCTGTGAAGCGAGAAAATTCACTCTTTGTGAAACAGGTATCTTGCCTGTTCTTGAGAATGGTGCAAGATGTGAGGTTTTCCCAAATGCACAGCACGCTATTAACAATTATATTTGACGATCGCAGACTCGGCGACAAACCCTGCTAGATTCAGGGCGATCGCCCTTTATTTTCCCCGTCGAAATCTTAATCTGAAAAATTCTGCAAAAAAAAGTACCCTACTTTGATAAAATGAGAGTTTTGCAGTCAATCACCCAATTTGCATCTCAGGAGACAAGCACTATGGCCCGTATGTATTACGACACCGACGCGAACCTAGACCTCTTAGCCAACAAAACGATTGCTATCATCGGCTACGGTTCCCAAGGACACGCCCACGCCCTGAACCTCAAAGACAGCGGCATGAATGTCGTTGTCGGTTTGTATCCCGGTAGCAAATCTGCCGCCAAAGCAACCGACGCGGGTTTAACAGTTCACCCCGTAGACAAAGCAGCCGCCGCCGCTGACTTCATCATGATTTTATTGCCCGATGAAGTTCAAAAAACTATTTACAAAGAACAAATCGAACCGAACCTTTCAGAAGGAAATGTTTTAGCATTTGCTCACGGTTTTAACATTCACTTCGGCCAAGTTGTTCCCCCTGCCAATGTAGACGTAGTAATGGTTGCCCCCAAAGGCCCCGGACACTTGGTGCGGCGGACTTACGAACAAGGGGAAGGCGTTCCTAGTTTGTTTGCAGTATATCAAGATGCTTCCGGTCAAGCGCGCGATCGGGCAATGGCCTATGCTAAAGGTATCGGCGGCACCAGAGCCGGCATCCTGGAAACGACTTTCCGCGAAGAAACAGAAACGGATCTTTTTGGCGAACAAGTAGTTTTGTGCGGCGGTTTGAGCGCATTAATTAAAGCTGGATTTGAAACTTTAGTTGACGCCGGATACCAACCGGAATTAGCTTATTTTGAATGTTTGCACGAAGTTAAACTTATCGTTGACTTAGTAGTAGAAGGAGGCCTCGCCAAAATGCGCGACAGCATCTCCAATACCGCAGAATACGGCGATTTAACTCGCGGCCCCCGCATCGTCACGGATCAAACCCGCGCCGAAATGCGCAAAATTCTCAGCGAAATTCAATCCGGCCAATTTGCCCGCGAATTCGTTCTGGAAAACCAAGCCGGCAAACCGGGATTTACCTCCATGCGCCGTCAGGAAGCAGAACATCCTATTGAAGAAGTTGGTAAAGATTTGCGAGCTATGTTTAGCTGGTTGAAAAAGCACGCTTAATCAATTTTAGATTTTAGATTTTAGATTTTAGATGGGAGAACCAATCTAAAACAGTCCTGAACGCAGAACCTAATTATGTAGGGTGCGCAGTGCGCACCTTACCGCTTGGAGGAAAATCTCAAATCTTAAGTTTAATCGATTACAGATTAGAGAGTCGATAAAAAATCTCTCCTCTAAAATCTAAAATCGTAAGGTTGGGCGAAGCGAAGCGTAGGGTTCGCTTTGCTTAACTCAACCTACAAGAAAATGGCTAGGTATTGTTAGACAAACCGGGTTTCTCGTGAGTAGATCGAAACTATCTACTGGGACTAGGGCTTTTTTCCAAGTTCTCAATCTCCTTATCCCTTTGCTTGTTTGAATCTTGCGGCTTCACCCATGATGGCCACAACCCGACGAAAAACTTTCGACTTGCCACGCTAGTATCTCTTACAGGTTTGGGGAGAAAAGTTAAACTGTCACCGTAAAGGGTAAACAGCGCTATAAACAGAAGCAACAGCGGGATAAAATTTTTTTTAGGCATGGCAGTTTGGGAGTAGAGTTTGTGAAAGCGCTTTGTTATATTTTGCCCTTGCACGGACAAAATATATCAGAAACAGCTTAAGAAGAAACATACACCCTGGGTCTAAGCGGCGGCGCACACAAAAGGAAAGGCTGCTAGGTCGCAATACGACATCCGGCTTAAATATTTCCTTTATTTATTAGTCCGCAGAGAGGGACGACAGGCAAGCGCAGAGTGCGATTTCAATCGCCGAGTCTTATAAAGGGGTTGTTAGTGCGGATTGGTATAAGGTGGGCATTGCCCACCCTAAATATACATATGCAAGTGTAATTCCTGTTAAAAAACCCGGTTTATCCGTTTTAGTACAAGTCTTAACCCTTAGTTATTAGCTAATGACTAATGACTAATGACTAATGACTACTTATTCCCTTGAATAAAAGTTTGCACGACTGCATTAATTTCCGGGGAAATTTCTGTTACCAGTCGCACTGGGATTGCCGGTGTGGAAGCAAATTGCGCGTATTCTGATGTTAGAAAAACTGCATATTTGTCAGCTTCTGCCGTTAGTTGAGCTACCGTGGCCAAACTTACAGCTTTAATATAATTGCGTATGCTAACAGCTTGGTCGCCGACAAGTTCATCGCCAGTAATTCCTGTACTCGGCCTGCGAACTTGGTCTAAAGTTGTACTCGGATCTTTGACGCTTAAGTGGGTTCCTCCTACAAAACCGACTAGCCATTTAGGAGATGGAATTTTCGGAAAGCTGGCAATTTGTTCGGCTAAGGCGGGAGTTGTTTTGTCGGCAGAAGATGCTACTATTAAGGTGGGAATTTGAATTGCACTTAAACCCGTTTCTCCAAATAATAATGATGCGATCGGATTCATGGCGATCGCCCTTTTAATCCTCGCATCCCGCAATTGATACCGTTCTTCGGGCAATGCGGCCGCGGCGCACTGAATGCCTTCGCCCAAGCTGAACCCAATCAAATCCCCCTGACACCTTTGTTTGAGTCCGCTCAATTGCAGTTCGGCGCCGGCCAAGGACAAGGCTGTAGCGCCGCCGAAGGAATAGCCAATAATTACCGATCGGTCGATCGCGATTTTCCCCTGCAAATTATCATCAGTTTGGTTCAATTTTGTCAGTTCGTCGAGCACAAAACTGATGTCTTTGGGACGGTCTAAAAACTCTTGAGGAGCTAGCAAGGTAGACTTACCCGCGATCGCAGCATTAGTATTCGTTTCATTGCTTCCCGGATGTTCTAAAGCTGCTACCACATAGCCGTGAGACGCCAAATGCTCGGCTAAGTAGCGCAAATCCGTGCGCACAGAACCCAAACCGTGAGAAAAGACGATCGTCGGTTTGTCGGCTGTCGCAGCTCTCGACCAGTAGACATCAACCGGAATAGGTCGATTGCGGGCGCTATCGTTCAAATCTAGCGCCCGTACCCGCACGCCATTAGGGCCGCGCTGGCTCGGGTCGAAAGGCAGGTTCAGGGCAGGTTTAACCGCTGCTAACTGAGGTGCGATCGCCGTCATAAAACGCTGAGTTTGCCAAAAACTTACGTTCAAATTTCCCAAAACTGCGAAAGCTCGATCGAGATCCACCACCAAGCGCGAGCTGGGATAAGATTCAATGAAACTCAATACCGATAAGCCTTCTGGGGCTTTCGCTCCCTGCACCAGAGCCGATCGCAGCGCTTCCACACCGCCACCGTCGCGCCTGGGTATGACTGTAGTCAAATCCGTCAGGATTGCAGTGCCGATGCCCGTATTTAGCAAGTTGCTCAGCCCGACTACATTGAGGGGAATTTTCGCTTGCAGCGCCCGAAAGATTTTACTGCGCTGTTCGGAGGACAGGAGATTGGCGTAGGCTTGCAGTTTTTCGGGGACTTTTCCTGTTTCTGCGAGTTCGCGCAAATCTGCAACCGATATTGACAATTTTAAAATTCCTTTGCGGACAACAACAACCGTTTCTGCCGGTTTTACAGTAGATGTCACAGCACTGAAAGTGTCCATCGCGATCGAACCCAAAACACTCGCCACCGAAGAAAACCATCTGAAAGCTGGTCTGATGCTCATTTTTACCTTATTGAACTAGAGGAGATATATCACCATATTCTCAAAATTTTTCCCTATGCCGAAAAATTGTCTGGCTTGAGGCGCGATCGTCAAGGCCTCTGGGCATATTTACTTGCCGATCGCCCATTCCGTACCTAAGTACACTTCTTGTGCGGGTGCTAATGATGATGAGTTGAAGGATTTTTTAATCGGCAGCCCAAAAAATACAAACTTCGCGAGTGAAAAGAGGGATCTAGTGTATTTCCGAACCGCGCCAAGGTGCGGAAATTTTGGTAGCAATTCCGTTGGATTAGGATTAAATATAAGACTTACACAATTGTCACAAATAGGGCTTAAATTTTAGGTATGTAGTTGCGCTTTAGCGCTCTTTCCTAAGCTAAGAAAGAGCGCTAAAGCGCAACTACATACCTTTGTTTAATTTGCCAGTTGGCTTTAGCCCTAAAATATAAACCGCAGATTCATAACGTAATCTGCGGTTTATATTTTTCTCAAGATACAGGAAAATAAACAACAAGCATGGAAATATCTGGGTGAGCCCGAGCGATCGCTTCCGGTTCTTTAAGAGCTCCCGGTTGTTCCCACAATTTCTGTTGGTGAGAAATTGCTGTTAAAATCAGCAAATCGTGTTCTAACAACTGCTGCGAAACTAGCTTGATAAAATTTCCCCGCACCCGATTTACTGGTATCTCAGAAAGAATTTCCACCTCCGCCGCACTTTTGTTGCTTTGTTCCCGTTTTGTCGCCACCAACACCACTTGCAAAGTCGCCTTGAGTTCGTCGGCCAAACTCTTCGCAATATCCACCGTTTCCTGAAATCCAAACTGAGTTAACTCGCTGTCAGTGACCGCCAAAATAACTCTGGCTGTATTCTGGATAGGATCGGGAAATCGAGCAATCAGTACGGGTACGGGCGATCGCCTCACCACATTGTCAATGATGCTGCCAAAAAAATTATCGCGAGTCGTGGAAAATCCCTTCCAACCGCAAACAATTAAACTAGCCTCGCGTTCGGTTGCACTCCGCAGGATTCCGCGATCGATCGCATCATCTATCCTCGCAATCGGTTCAACCGCACAAGCAGCAGCATGGGCCACAGTTTCAGCAGCCGTCAAAAGTTGAGTTTGCTGCATTTTATCTGCGGGCGAAATTGCTTCCCCGCGATCGGACAAAATATGCAGCGGCAGCAAAGTTCCCTGAGAGCTTTTTGCTAAAATCAAAGCCAAACGCAGCAAATTATCTTCCGTATTCGGATTAGCAACAGGCACTAAAACTCGATGTCCCCATGAATTCTTTCCCGAAGTAGCAGCCGGCAAACTCGACCCCGGCTGCTGCATTTGTTGACCCCACCGAGATACAATCCAAGGAGAAGCGACACAAGTTACTAAAATCATGGCAATGATGCCGTTCACCGTTACGCGATCGACCAATTTAATGTCAAAAGCAACCGTAATCGCAGCCAAAGTAGAAGCAGCTTGAGCAACAGAAAGACCGAACATTACCATAATGCTGGGAAACTCAAAACGAAATAATTTCCCCGGTAGCCATGCTGCCAAAAACTTGCTCACCACCTCAGCTAAAATCATCACCGCAGCCACCAACAAAGACTGCGGCTGCTTCACCAAAATTAGCGGGTCAATTAACATCCCCACAGAAATTAGAAAAAACGGCACAAACAGCGTATTGCCAATAAACTCAATCCGATTCATCAGGGGACTCATTTTGGGAATAATTTGAGTAATGGCAATTCCTGATAGAAACGCACCAATAATTGCTTCAATCTCAATTAGTTCTGCTGCGTAAGAAACTACAAACAGGGTAGCTAATACAAATATAAATTCTGCATTTTCGTCATGTCCGAATTTCTTAAAAAACCAGCGACCGATTTTGGGAACTCCCCACAAAGTACCAAAAGTGTAGATAGCAAGAGATGGAATGAGAACCAGCCAAAAATCGAGAGTGAGATTTCCTTTGAAAGCTTTGACAACAATTGCCAGCACCAACAGCCCCAACACATTCGTAATTAAAGTCCCGCCCAAAGTCGTAGTAATAGTCTGAGTTCGCATCAATCCCAATTTGCTGAGAATTGGCAGCGCTAAAAGCGTGTGCGTAGCAAAACAAGAAGCGACTAAAATTGAAGCCAGCCAGCTATATCCCAACAGCAGCATCGCTCCCGTTCCCAATATCATCGGTAGCGAAAAAGTAGCCAGCCCAAATATGACAGCTTTGTCCGCATTGAGTTTGAGGTCGTCGAGGCTAGTTTCCAGTCCCGCTAGGAACATCAAAAACAGCAATCCTACAGTACCTAACAAAACAATAGTAGCGTCTCGCTGCAGCAAATTTAGACCGTTGGGCCCGACAATTACGCCAGCAATAATTAAACCGACTATTCCCGGCAGTCGCAAGCGCTCAAATAACAGCGGCGCGAGTAGCATGATTGCTAAAAGAACTAGAAAAACGGGAACGGGGGCGGTAATTGGCCCGGAAGTTAACATAAATTTCACCCTAAATATTGGCAGCGAACTGCTACCATATTTAAAAGGAAACAATCAAAATGTCTATCAATCTAAAGAGGTATTCTCAATTAATTACAGCGTAATTGGTAATAAGTAGGACTGGGCGGTAGCAACTCGGTTTATTGGTAAAATATGGGTTTGATGATTAGAAATTGGGTGGATCGCGAACTCCGATTAAAAAAACTATATTTTTTATGGAGGCACAAAAAGCCGGTTAAGAGTCAAAATAACAGGTTGTGAGCGATCGACGTTAACGCCGAAACCTGGTTTTTGATCCTACTTGTGTCCACCACTATTTAGGTATCAAATGCAAGGGGACACAGACATATATTCCCAGATGGAGCTTGGCAAACTCGCTCCTAATTCAGAAACCCCGTTTATTAAAAAAACCGGGTTTCTCACCACAACAGACAATTTAAATGGGTTAGTCTCGGACGCGAAAAAACCATGTTTCTACGCAACGTACTTAACCGTACCATTACGGTAGCTAAGTATGTATTTGTTGTCAAGATTTGTCCATCTAATTTTCAATGATAGGCTAAGCGAGCGACACAATACTAGCTCGATCGTAAGGCAATCTGTTTGTCGGCAAAACCTCCAGATTAATTTGCAGCGAATCCAAAGCCGGATTTTCGGCTAGCAGCTTTTGCGTCAAACTCTTATTAAGAATTTCCCAGAAATCCGTTTCATTGGGATAATTACTCAAGAAATTGTCGATGCTTTTGTAAATCGGCACAAAGTCGGGATACTCATCCTGCGTAATTCCTGGTTTGTACTGATATTTGACATCAATATTGAGGTTATTCAAACCCTGGTGATCGATCGAGTAATTAGGAAGCTTGAAATCCCATGCTTCGCCTAATTTACCATCTTGAGTGCGAGTAACGGTACTGCTGCGCTCGTAAGGCAATTGGTTGGTCGGTAAAACGTCCAAATTAACCGTCACAGACGAAATTGCCGGATTGTCAGAAAGCACTTTTTCGGTGAGATTTTTGTTGACAATTTCCCAAAAATCTGTTTCGTTCGGGTAGTTAACTAAAAGATTGTCAATGCTCTTGTAAATAGGCACAAAATCAGGATACTGATAATTTTGAATCCCGTCTTGGTACTTATAATTTACATCAATATTCAGGTTGTTTAACCCTTGATGATTAATTGGGTAATTTGCCAATGTAAAATTCCATTTCTGCGTCAGTTGAGCATCGGACGGAAAGAAAGCAATTCCTATTGGACGCTCTAGCTTGCTGTCGGGAGGGACAAAAATAGAACTGTTACTCGACCCCGGATTTCCCGATATTGGCAGCGGTTCGTCAGTCTGGCCGTTATACCGCAAAACCGCGCCGGCACCGTTAGCATTAGCGCGGTTGTCAAAGCCAACTGCAAACAAATTGCCGATCGGCGAAAAGGCCAAACTACCTACATAATTGCTACTGGGCGAAGTATCAGTATAATTGGTAGATAAAACCTTGACCAATTCCCCGCTTTTTAAATTGTAGCGCCTGATATCGTTAGCAAAATCGCTGACATAAAGGTCGCCGTCAGCGGGCCCGATTGCCATTCCCAAAAGACTTGCAAATCCCTGACTCCGAGGCGAAGGATCGGGCGAAGCAAAGATACTTGACTGCCGGGTTTGCGGGTTGTAACGCAGCACCTGACTGGGGAAACTTGCGCTAAAATCAGCTTTACCATTGCTCGCAACACTCCCCTGCGTTGTCACATACAAATTGCCGTCAGGAGCAAACAGTAAACCGTTCGGGCCATTCAATCCTCCCGCTTGCTGATTTCCCGAAGCAAATACATCAATAAACTGTCCTGTTTTGCCGTTATATCGGAGAATTTGGTCACTCAAAAAACTGCTGACATAAAAATTACCGTCAGGGCCAAAAGCTAAACCGTAAGGGCGAAACAATCCGCCAGTTTCATCGACCGCCGTGTTCGGATTATCGCCGACAAACTTGTCAATAAATGCGCCAGTAATTCCGTCATACCGCAATACGGCAGATGCTGTCGGTTCTCCAGAATTTCCGGGCTTTTCGCCGCTACTAACGTAAATGTCCGACTTATCATCGCCGTTGCCATCTGGCCCAAAAACGATCGTATCTGGATTGGACAAACCGCCGCTTCCCGGTGAAATAAATTCGCCTAGAAAATTGCCGGTATTGCCGTCAAACCGAAGTACATTATTTCCCCTGCTATTGCCAACTAGGAAAGTTCCTTGAGGATTGCTGGGTTGAGTGCGAGTAACTTTGCTGGTTTGGTTGTAAGGCACGTTTTGGCTTGGCAAAACGTTGAAATCTATCTTAATTGCCACCAAGGCAGGATTTTGGTTGAGGATATTTTGAGTCAAGTTTTTATTGACAATTTCCCAAAAATCTGTTTCGTTCGGATATGCGGTTAAAAAGTTATCAATGCTATTGTAGATTGGCACGAAATCGGGATATTCATTGGGAGCGATTCCCGGCTTATACTGGTAAGTGACATCGAGATTGAGCGTATTTAATCCTTGGTGATTGATTGCGTAGTCTTTTAAGGAAAAATTAGCATCTTCTTTGATTTGACCGGAACGACTGCGGAAAACTGTACTTGCTAGATCGTAGGGCAATATCTCCGTTGGCAAAACTTCAAGTTGAATCGTAACATCTGTCAATACCGGATTTTCATTAAGCACCTTTTCAGTCAAATTTTTGTTAACAATTTCCCAAAAATCAGTTTCGTTCTGGTAGTTAACTAGGAAGTTATCAATACTTTGGTAAATGGGTACAAAATCGGGATATTCGTTCTGGGTAATTCCCGGTTTTAATCCGTAACCAACTTTGAGGTTTAGGGTGTTTAAACCTTGGTGCTCGATGGTGTAATCTGTAAAATTGAAAGCCCAGTTTTCATCAGGAAATAGCGAAGAAGTTTGGGATAGGGTGAGTTCTCGCCCGCCACCAATATCACCAACAGCAAAATCCATCCCTGTCAGTTCGTCTGTCTGAACTTGAGTGGAGACAGCGGTCAGGGATTTTAGACTACTATCAACTTTAAGATTGTCGCTTCCTGACGATTGGAGACCGAAGTCGGTGAATGGCTCAAAAAGGTCGATCGCACTACCAGTCGCAGCGGCCGCCCAATTGGGTTTTTGAGTCAAATCGTAGCTGGTATCAAATAAACCATTGGTATCGCCGACGGCAATTTTGCCGATCCGATTTAAGCGATCGAAATTACTGAATAAGTCTAGTATTTCCGCTGAAATACCCGCAATATTTCCCTGAATAGGGTTTTCTTCAAACAGTCCTGCTGTCTTAAACATAAGCTATTTTTTTAGATACACCCGCCAGCGGCAATTAAGTTGAAAACTTCTACGCTACTTCCCAAAAAAGTCAAGTAGTTTAAGAAGTACCTTATATTTTACAAGAATTCAACCTGAAATTTGTCCCCTTTCTCAATCCTCTCGTTTGCCGTTGCATCTGTATTGTTCAAATGTCAAACAGTCAATCGATTTTAGATTTTAGATTTTAGATTTTAGATTTTAGAATTGAAGCATTGACCCCACGGATCAATTCGGGGTATCCTTTATCGGATACAGGTTTTTTATTTCTGGACGGATGAATCCGGGGGCTTATATCCTGGATGCTTTCGGTCAACAGTTAATAGAAAATTATGCCAAAAACCGGATTTATAGTTCCCCGCAGACAAATCCTGATTTGGCATACCCCTAAAAAAGAGAAACGTGCTTTTATCCCTTGCTCTTCCCTATTTAAAATCTAAAACCGGGAAAGGTTTCGCCGCTTCCATCTGCGCCGCTAAAGCAATTAAAGTTGCTTCCGCTGCCGGCCGCCCGATAATTTGAATTCCCACGGGCAAACCGTTGTCATCTAAAATAGCAGGAAGTGCGATCGCAGGCAAACCGCTAGCATTAAACGGCGGACAAGGAGCAATCCAATTAATAATCCGCTGCAAAGTTTCTTCAAAACTCAAATCCGCCCACTCCCCAACCCGGATTGGCGAGTGCATATAAGTCGGCAAAACTAACACATCAAATTTTTCAAAGAATCCCACAATCCGCCGTGAAATCACCTGCATTTGATTCACCGCCCGCAAATATTCCCCAGCCGAAATAGTTCTTTCTAACAGCCAGCGATTCATCGGTTCCAAAGCAGGGCCTGGAATGCCGCTTGCAGCAGCCCCCGACTGCCAAATTGCGATAAACGGTTCGATTAAACCCGTAAAATCCGGGCATCCAGGTTCGACATCGTGGCCCAAATCTGTCAATAATTTTACTGTTTCGAGTACCGCTTGCTGACAGGTAGCCGAAACCTCGCCCACAGGGGAAATAGTCGTAGAAAAAGCGATTCGCAGCTTGCCCTGCTTTTGACGGGAAGCCTCTAAAAACGTCGGATTTGAATCGGGTAGCCAGTACGGATCGCCTGTTGTGTAGCCTGACATCACGTCCAAAAGTGCGGCGGCGTCAGCTACAGTGCGCGCCAGTGGGCCGTTGGCAGAAATGCCGCTGAGGTAATCTCCGACAGGTGCCCAGGAAACTCGCCCCCGCGACGGTTTAATGCCCACTAAACCGCAGCAGGAAGCTGGGCCTCGAATCGAACCGCCGCCGTCTGAACCTTGGGCGATCGCGCACAAACCCGCTGCTACAGCGGCCGCTGAGCCTCCGCTGGAGCCTCCGGGCGTATAGTCTAAATTCCACGGATTGCGCGCCGGTGGGAAACCTTCTGGTTCGGTGTAAGGTAATGAGCCAATTTGAGAGGTTGCTGTTTTCCCCAGAATGTTAAATCCCGCTGCTTTGATCCGCCAGACTACTGACTCGTCGTAGGCAGAGATATTACCCAGCAAAGCCTGAGTGCCGTAGGTACAGGGAACGCCGGTAACGGGTGTCAAGTCTTTAATGGCGATCGGCACTCCGAAAAAAGGTGGCAATTCCTGTGGCTTGTTTAACCCAGCTAGTTTTTCGGTTTGAGATTTAGCCAGGGCGATCGCCCGCTCGGCCGTTACAGTAAAATAACTGCCCAGCTCGGGGTTTAATCGATCGATCCGTTCCAAGTAGAGATTGACAATTTCTAAAGGCGACACTTCGAGGGTGCGGATCGACTCCGCCAACTCCAGAGCTGGAGTAAAAGCCCGATCGACAGAATTCATCGGTTTAAGTCCTTAATAGTGGGCTAAAGTATCAATTTATACTTACTGGTTGCGGAAAACTCTTTTCATTAAAAAAATTCTCCAAAAATGTAGAAAATCCATATTCCGCCGTAGAGCGAGAGCGCTCGCATCCTCCAATTGGCATAATATTTCCTTAGTAGTGCAGCATTATGACTCCCTCTTAGGATAGACTGAGTAGAACAGTCAAGCTTTTGTGCAAGACCCGCACAATGGCGATCGGCATTGTCCAACTCCCACAAATCATCTGTTCGAGTCAGCCTTCTCACCAACTTAAGGTAGCGCATATGACACAACAGCATCCGCCAGCTCCTCGCCCGCCCGTACCCGGAGCTCCCCCACTGCCCGGAATACCCCGCCCTCCAGCTCCAGGGATGCCCCCCAGAGCAGCAGGAATGCCGCCAGCACCGCCGCCCGCACCAGCACCAGCACCGCCGCCCGCACCAGCACCAGCACCAGCACCAGCACCGCCGCCGCAATCCTTCGCCACACCTAAAAACCCGAACTCTAGCAGCGGCGGATCTCCGAGTTTGAAAGAGCTAGTAATCCGAGCCAAAGAAGAAGGAGTATCCGACCTTCACCTCGGAGTAAACGAAGTTCCCCGCTTCCGCACCCGGGGCGAGATTGCCGACATCGGCTATCCACCGACGGATTTAGATACGTTTTTTGGTTGGCTGCGCGAGTGCATGAGCGATGAAGAAGTAGAAATTTTCCAAAAAACCCTAGACTTTGACGGCGCTTTCGACTTCGGCTTCGTCCGCATCCGGATCAGTTGCATGGACTCCTTGGCCGGCCCGGCGATGGTGCTGCGGCTAATTCCTGCCAAAATATTGACAATGGAGGAATTGAAACTGCCGGAGGTCTTTAGGAAAATATGCGGCTACCACAAAGGGCTGATTTTGGTGACAGGCCCGACAGGTTCGGGTAAGTCTACCACCTTGGCCGCGATGATCGACTACATCAATAAGAATAAAGCCTACAACATCATCACGATCGAAGACCCCGTAGAATTCGTACACGAAAGCAAAAAATCCTTGATCAAGCACCGGGAAGTCGGCAGGCACACCCTCAAGTTTATGAGCGCTCTCAAAGGCGCTCTGCGACAAGACCCGGATATGCTGCTAGTAGGAGAAATTCGGGACAGAGAGACGGTGGAAATCGCCCTCAAAGCCTCTCAAACCGGTCACTTAGTTGCAGGAACCCTGCACACCAACAGTGCGGTTAAAACCCTGAACCGGATTCTTGATATGTTCGGGGCGGAAGAACAGGATGCCATACGGGTTTCCATTTCCGAATCCCTAGTGGCGATTATTGCTCAACTGCTGTGCAAAACCACAGACGGGAAGCGGGCTGCTTTCCACGACGTTATGATCAATACCGACGTGGTTAAGGAATACATTCTCAAGGGCCAGAATGAGGAAATCAATCAAATCATGATCAAAGATACTTATGAAGGCATGACGACGATGAATAAGTCGCTCTACGGTCTTTATCAAGAAGGTCGGATTACTGAAGAACTTTGTGTAGAGAACTCGCCGTTCCCGAACGAAATGGCTCAGATGCTCCGAGGTCGAGTCTAAAGGTGGAGTGTTAACAGTTAACAGTTAACTGTTAACTGTTAACTTTAATTGGTGTACTTCATTGAAAGTCGATCGCCCGATTTTGCCAGAATTTTTCAAAGGTATTGCGCTGTTTACACCAGGGGGAGACTTAATCTATTGCATAGACTCCCGCAAGCAAACTCGGTGGCACTTGCAGTTGTGCGTAGCTCTACAGGAGATCCTCGGTTTGTCGGAACCGCCGCATTTTCTGATACCTTGCTATACCGCAACCGTTGACTGCTGGCTCGATCAGAGCGATCGGCAGTTGCGGGTTGCTGCCGAGGCTTACCCCCCGGTGCTGCGACATCAAACCCTGCTGAATGCCATTTTTGGGACTGGCGACTTGGTATGGCACCCCCGCAGCGAAGAAATGTGCGAACCGATGGCGATCGCTACTTATCACCAACAATTCCCCGAACTTTGGGAAAATCACGACTTAGTTGTACAGTATGCCAGCCCCGAAGCTCGATCGGACTCGATCGGTTCGATCGTATCTCCCTCATCCTTCCCGCAATCGCAGCAGACTCCGCTTCCCAAACAAACAGCACTAACCCCACCCCCACAAACTCAAGGGTACGTTTTGCGCCTCTTTGTTTCCGGCAGCAATCCCAGCACCGAACGCACCCTCGAAACTTTACACCAGTTCTTAGAGCAATGCCTCGATCGTCCCTACACTTTGAAAGTAATTGATGTTTTAAAACATCCAGAACAAGCTGAGGCAGATCAGATTTCAGCAACTCCTACTTTGATTAAAATCTGGCCGAAACCCGTGCGGCGAATTGTCGGCGAATTGAACGATGATGAAAAAATAATGCGGCTGCTGAGATATTCGGAATTTTAGATTTGGACGATTATTTTTGCGATTATTTAATACTGGCGATCGTGCGTTGAGTAGCCCTGGAATTAACAACATTTAGCAATTGAGTCGTGGATGCAAAAAGTGGTTTGACGCTCTACTTATATCGGCCAGGTGTTCTTATGCCCAGCACCATAAATATAGAGGTTCTGCATCCAGACTGAATTGCTGCTGAGACACTGCACTCGCCGCGAATAATTAGGCTAACTTACTTTGGTTGAAAATTGTGGTAAGGTGCGCCGAAGAGCACCCTACGTTATCACAATCAATCTGGCAATCAGGAGAATTGAGAAGGGTGTCTAATGTGAAAAAGGTCGATCGGCTCAATCAGGAAGACAAACATCAGGAGGACACAAACCCGTGAAATCCAAAGTTGTGACTTCCAGCGTATCCAACTCAACTCTCCGAATCACATGATTGTTCGTATCAGCAACAAACAAGTGAGACCCGATCGCGCTCAACCCTGAAGGTTCAAAAAATCGAGCCTTAAGACCTTTAGCATCAACCAAACCTGCTGTACCGTCTCCAATCATCGTTCTGCACGTACCGCCCCGGTGGTCGATCCGCTTAATTTTATGATTGTAAGTATCAGCAACCCAGAGGTAATTTTGAGCGTATTCAACACCCAAACAGTGCTGTAACCTGACCTCATCAGCGCGACCATCTTTATCCCCAAAACCAAACAATTCACCGCTACCGCAAACAGTACGCACCTTCGGGTCTTCATCAATACCCACAGCGCGAATCGAACTAATTTCGCTATCAGCAACAAACAACTCCGATCGATCCGTAGCCAGGCCGCTGGGCTGAGAAAAAGCAGATTCTGCAAGATTCCCGTCAACACACGATTCTCGGCCAATACCCGCATAAGTGCCGATCGTACCAGTGTCTAATTGCATTTCCCAAATTTGGTGCGAACCCGCCATTGCAATAAAAAGTCTATTTCCAACTCTTTCTAAATCCCAAGGCGAGTTCAATTTGGTTTCTAAACCCTTGCCGCTGCCCGGTGCAATTTCGTGGCTTTGTTCGCCGGTACCAGCAACAGTTTCCACTCGTTGAGTCGTAAAATCAATTTTTCTGAGAGCATGATTTTCCGTATCAGCAACATAAAGAATTTGACTTTCTGCATCAAAAGCCATACCTTGAGGTGCAAAAAACTCCGCCTCTTCAAAGCCCCCATCGGTTAAACCCGGTTTGCCGGTACCGATGACGTGCAGCACATCACCTTCGGTAGTGCTCACAACAATTCGGTTATGTCCCGAATCCGCAATAAACAAGCAAGAACCGACCAAGTTTTGTTGAACCGAGTTAGCAGGCCCGGGCAATACAGTTTCATCTACAAATTCATTATCCTCAGTCATTTCGCCCAAAAGAGCTTCATGTTGGTGAAGGTGTTTTGCCTCCGTTGCAGTGATGGCAAATGCCAGCACTTTACCGGGAAAAGCCAGCGGTGTTGATAGAGGTTTGCGCTGTTTTTCTAAGCGAAAACTGAGTTGTTTAAAGTTAAGTGCATTTTTATCTTTGTATTCAGCAATTAACTTACCAACTAACTCGTCAAGTGCTTCTCTATTGCCTTCGCCGGAAACAAAGCCAACGACATAACTTTCAGGATCGATCACCATTAAAGTCGGCCAAGCGCGAACCGCGTAGCTTTGCCAAACTTTCATGCCGCTGTCTACAATTACCGGATGTTCGATATCGTAGCGGAGGATAGCTTGGCGGATGTTTTCTACTTCTTTTTCGTTTTCAAATTTAGCTGAGTGAACGCCGATAACCGTGAGGGAATCTTTATATTTTTTTTCGAGGTATTTTAAGTCGGGCAGGACGTGCAAGCAGTTGATGCAGCAGTATGTCCAGAAGTCGAGGAGGACGACGCGCCCTTTTAGAGATTCAATGGATAAAGGTTTTTCGGTGTTCAGCCAGGGGTAGTTTCCGGGGAATTCTGGTGCTCTGACGCGGGGCATGGCATCTCCTTGGTAGGGCCTGAATATTTTTTCACTTCTTTAATTTAGCGGGAAGTTTAGCGGCATGGGGAAAAAGCGGGTTAAAACTGGGCTTTTGGAGACAGCCCAGATGGCTGTGGCAAAAGAGGGGGGCAAGGGATGCGATCGGGCCTTACTGTCCTTGTTTGGTATAAATACTCAAAAAATCCCTGTGTAATTAACATCTAAAAATCTTAGCCAAGATGCTTGACATTTCTGGACGGCAAGTTTAAGCTATGTCTAGGAACCTTAGCCAAGGTTTTTAGGAAATAGCAAATGTCCAAAATTATCTACGATCTTATCCAGCGTTTTGAGGTAGAAGACGGGGTACCCCGCCTGATTTCAACCAATATTCAAGTTATTGAAGGTGGCCAAGATTTGATGTCTTTGGCTATTAGTTTGTTAAAGGAACTTGGTTTCTACGAAAAGTTTGAGGAGAAGCGAACCTCTCAATATATAGGATACAGAGTTAAGAAGCCAGGGAAAGGGGATAAACGTTATCAACTTGTTTTTCAAGAGCGAAAGGATAGTTTGTTTATTTCTATTCGTCAAGATCTCTTAGACGAACATATACTCAGCTTTAAGTATTGGACCTTGGTAGAAGTAGAAGCTGAACTTACAGCAGGAGCCGTCTGGGTGTTACCCAGTAAAAAAGAGCTTTTTTTAAATTTAATCGATCCGCGGTTTCCTAGCCTAATAGAAGGGAAAACAAGGGGAAATTTTTATATAAATGAAATTATAGAACAACTAATAGACTCTTCAGATATACCACAAAAAATTAACGTTTCTTTTGCTTCCTGTAAACGCACAATTCTCAAGATTCCCCTTAAAGAAAATGAAAAATTTCCCCTTGAAACATTAAGTAATAGGGATAGCTACGTCGTACTCAGGGAAGATAAACTGTTTCCCTACGCATGGCAAGTATCTATCAGTTCAAGAGAAGTTCTAGAAGAGTTCCTTGGTCACTTTGCAAAAATTATTCTAGAGGCACAATAATGTCTGTCAAAGCCAAAAAACTTGTCAACCCTTACGAAGAAAGAATGCTTGAGTTCCTTCACACCTGTGTAGACAACAATTATAAAATCCATACACAGGTTAGCTTATCCCAAATTTGCGAACAAGTCAGCAACCTTGACTGGGAACTCAAAAAGTTTTTATTTAGCCCCAGTGGTGTCGATGCTTTAATCACAGACTTGAACTACAATCCTTGCCTAGTAGTAGAGTTTCAGTCTCAATACCACGATAGCCCAGAAGCGAGAGAGCGCGATCGCAAAAAAGCTACTTTACTTGAGTTTGCCAAAGTTCCCTTAATTTACTCGCGGGTAAAAAACTGTGGTTTGTTATATCTCTCGTCTCCAGATGAAGAAGTAGTTTTCAATTTATTCACAGGACAAAACAGGGAAAATGCCCAAGCGCTAATCACGCAGTATTGCAGGGAATCAGTCGCGCCTCAAGTTCAGCTTATAGCTTGGTAAGTAGTAATAGTTAGGTTATGTCCGAAAATACCAAGCTAATTAATATATAGCTTGCAGGGCGGGTTCACCAACAATATAGTCTTCTTGCTTCTCCCAAAATTTATCCTGGGTTTGGCGTGCTGTTATTTTCCAAAATAACCAATACACCGTTAATTTTATTCTGGTCGATCGCACTTGCGATCGAGTTAAACCACAGATTGATATTCTGCGGTTCCCCTTGCAAAGGCAATAAGACGCGATCGGGGTAATATTGCTCTCTATCTTGATCGCCTTCCGGTGACAAAGCAGCATTTAACCATTGACTAAAATTCTCATTCTCGATTTTAATTAAATCACCCACAGATACACTCTCTACGACTTCTTGAGCGCCACCTAGCAATTGTTTAGCCCTATCGTTAGCGGTAATAATATTACCTTTTTTATCTGTGGAGATGACACCATTAGGGAGCGATCGCACTATATCTTTATGTCTGTTTTCTTGTTGTTTGACCTGGGAAAACAAGATAGCGTTTTGCACGGCGACTCCTGCTTGGATGTTAAACGCCTTCATAAATTCCATGTCGGTGCGATTGAAACTCGCTTTCCACTGATCGGGGGGGTGCGGCCAATCTTCCGGGTTGTAGGGGGGGAATTCTCCTTTTGGTTTTTTATTAATTAAGTGGGTGACGCCAATCAATTTGTGGCCTGTATTAAACACTGGCATACACAATATACTGCAGGTGCGGTAGCCAGTTTGTTTGTCTATTTTTTTTGCATTTTCGGCGCGGGGGTCGTCGTATACGTCAAAGGGAATCAACAGCGGTTCGCCGGATTGGGCGACGATGCCTGCAAAACCGGCGGTTCTGGGTATGCGAAGTTCTTTAAGATCGCCGGCGAGCGGGATTTTCGTCCAGAGTTCGTCTTTATCTTCGTCCATCACCCACAAGGTACTGCGATCGGCATTCATCAGTTCTTGGGCCCGATCCATCACCCGCTTCAAGGTATCATCTAAGTCTAGACTGCTCTGAGAAAGAGCGTTGACGGCGTTCATCAGCGCTGTGGCGGCCCGTTGTCTTTGACTTGTGGCGTAGAAAGATTTGGACGACTCTACAACTAAGCGAATGGACGAGGCAAATTCTCTAAAATTTTCTTCGTCTGCTTGAGTGAATCCTACTTTGTCAATCTGTTCGCCTAAAGTATCATAATCTTTGTGGTTCGGCTTGAGTTTATTAATCAGTTGGACTACTGCCATTAACTCGCCTGTTTCTTCGTCGAGCAGAGGCATCGCCAGCATTGTAGAAGTACGATATCCTGTTATGTCGTCAACTTTTTTGGCGTTTACAGAACGTGGGTCATCATAGAAATCATAGGGAATATTTACAATTTTTTTCTCCGTGGCTACTTCTCCCGCAATGCCCTGATTAGCGGGAAATCTGATCTCTAAATTTTTGCCATTTTCGTCTTTAGCTACAACTGCCCACAGTTCATTTTGCTCTTTATCGAATATAAAAATTGTCGTTCTATCTGCATTCAAAAATTCCCCTGTTTTTAGAGTAATGTCATGGAGCATTTCATGCAAGACTGACTCACAGCCTCGACCGTCAAATATACAATTTATGAATGATAGAATTTGATTGAGAGTTTGACGCTCTCGATGTCCCTCGCAACAAACATCTCGAATAATATCTCCAAAATCATCAGGGTTCAGAGGTTTTAAAATATCGCTCAAACTCATACAATAACTCCTCTCATCATTTTACTGAGGCAGAGTCCAGAGATAACTATCAGCAGAAAGAGTTGAAAGAGGCAGCTATCTCTGCGGTGAACGCTACCTCCCTATTCGGAAATAAATCTAACAACAACCGCCGCCGTTATAATGCCAAGTCGAATCAGTAATTAACACCTTGTCGGGCATTAATCCCCCCAACTTCCCAGCAGTTTTATCGCACACCGCCGCCGGCACGCCCCGCTGCAAAACGTGACCAGCCCCGTCATCAAACAGCTCTTCAGACCCCCTATAAATCGCCGTCCTGCCAGTGAAAATGCAAGCTCCGTCATCCGGTACATCCACTTTGAAAGACACCGAATCCAGGCTTTCTAACAGCAAATCCGCATCCAATTGATAATTGTGTTTGTCCAGCAATCGGTAAGGACGGCGCGCCCGAACTTCGACTTGCCCAAAACCCACGTCTACAAGGTGTTGAACGTATTCTGCGTAGGTCAGAGCACCGGACAAACACAACGCCCGCAAGCGTTGGTCTTCTTTCAAATGTTGGGGAATTGACAGAGTTGCGATCGGATCGCTCATCAACAACCTGCCACCGGGTTTTAAGACCCGATAAGTTTCTTTTAATGCTTTAGCTAAATCCGCAGGTTCAAAGATATTAAACAAGCAGTTTTGGGCGACAACATCTACAGAAGCATCCGGCACTGGCAACGCAAAAGCATCGCCTTCACGAATTTCCACAAAACTCGCATCAAACCAATCATTTTCTTGGGCGGCAATTTGCAAGTTTCGTGCAGCCGCTTCTCGCATTGCTGGAACCGGATCTACGGCAATTACTGCTCCCTTTTGTCTAGAAAAATAAGCAAATTGCAGTGCTTCTAAACCGCCGCCGACGCCTACATAAAGCACGACTGGATTGCCGACAAGTTCGGCGGCGTGAACGGTTGTGCCGCAGCCGTAATTCATTTCTTGCATTTGTTCGGGAATTTTTAATCCTGGCAATTGCAAGGGACTGCTTTGGACGCAGCAAAGTCCGATTTGGGGTGTTTCGGCAACATCGCTGTAGAATTTGGCTGCTGTTTCTAGGTAGGTCATTTTTGGGTTTCCTTTAATTTTTGATCGCAGATGCAGCACGGGCGGGACGCCCATGCCACGAAGAAGCTCAGAAAGATTTTGTTACGTGGCAAATTCGACTTTTTGTTCGGATTTTGGCTGATTTTCGGGTTCTAAAACTGTTTTTTCGGGAGCAGCTAAGTCGGGGGTTGGCTGGCTAGGAGTTTCAGTGGCAACTGGTGGCGCTGGCGGTACAAGATTGGGAGATTGTTCTGGTATCGTAGGAGCGACTACTTTTGGTACAGGAGCGTTTTTTGTTATTTCTGGCAGAGTTGGGGAATCTGAAGGAGTAGCAGGTTCGACAACTTGACGCAAAAAGTTGCGAAACCGATTGTAGTATCCTTTATATTCCTGTTTTTTTGCTTCAGGAGATGCTGTTGGTGTGGGTTCTATTATTTTAACAGGAACCACAACTGTGGGGGTTTCTAACTGTGGAGTTGCTGTCGGCTTCGGTTCTATTAGTGGAACTAGTTCTACAGCTTTCGATGATTCTAATTCTGGAGTTGCTGTCGGCTTCGGTTCTATTAGTGGAACTGGTTCTACAAGTTTTGGCGCTTCGAGTTGCGGGGTTGCTGTCGGCGTCGGTTCTATTATTAGAACCGGAGCAACTTCGGGAGCAACTGTTGGCTCTAAGCTGGGTTGGGTAACTGGGGTTTCTGGAACCGCTGGTGAGGGTTGGACAACTGGTGTTTTTTCTAATGCAGGTGTCGGTTTCGGTTCGGGGGTTGGCGTTGGTGTGGGCTTGGGGGCTTGGTAGGCGCGATCGACTATACCGCGAGTTTCTGCTACTGTTAGTTCGCCTCGCAGTAATTTTGAAAGAGTGTCTTGACCGAGCGGTTCGTAATTTATCAGTCTGACTGTATTATTAAAGGCGTTTTTGACGATATTTCCCCGTTCGTCAATTAATTCTAGCTGTAGCCAGTTTTTCCCTGGTTTGAATCCTTTAAGATATATAGGTTGCCACTGGTCGATCGCAAAGCTTTCGCCGTTGACTGTGGCTCGAATTTTCCAATCGAGTATTTCATCTTGGGAATTTTCTTGCGCCACTTCGTGCAGGGGGGCATTTGTCAAGTAAAAGTCGAGCAGGATGGGTTCTGCCCCGTAGCTGCCTTGGGGGCTGTTATACGTTAATAGGGGCAATGTTCGATCGGGACTGTTGTCGTCAGTTTTGGTAAAAACGTGAAAGGTGGTTTGGGCCGCCGCACCTTCGTTTTTAAAGCTTTCTTCCCAAGGGCGAGCGGCTAACACCTGCAGGGTATGGGTTCCGGGTTCTAAGTCCGAGAGCGTTAAAGGTTGGTTGATATCGTAAACTTCTGCATAAGGTTGGTTATCTAATAAAACTTGCAGATGGGGGCCCAAACCCAAGTTTGGATCTTTGAAAATGGGCAAGCCCTTAACTTGGAACTGAACAGACACATTTGTATCCTGAAGCACTTCGTCAGCTTTTGGATTCAAAATACTAATTTGAGGCTGGTAGATTTCTAGAGCCTGACGCAGTTGTTGAAGGGCTTCTGGGGGAGAAACCTCTGAGATTCTGTTCATCTGGGCGGTATCTGAGCCGCTCTTGTTCCCTGATTTGGGCAATTCGGGATGGCCCGCGCCACAGCTTGCTAAACCCAAAATTAATACTGCTGCTGCGAACAATGCCAGCAGCCTGCCCGCAACCGTTCTGTGCCAATTGATGCCAATCACGCAACCATACTCCTAGAAGCCTTCTCATAGGGAACTATAGCCCAAAACCGAATTTAGTATTTGGGAATTGCCGATCGGGAATTCGGGAGGCTCGTAGGAACCCGGATTGATGTTGCAGTGGGAACCCATCCTCTCAGACTATTAACTCTCGCAGCCGTTGTCCGAAACATTTCTCTACAAATCAGTATTCGTCAATTACCTTATCTTTTAGTTTTGTAAAGTTAATGGCATTACCCCTTGACTTTTTCGAGGGACTATGGAAATTAAAGGCGTTATTGCATCAAGAATTGAGGCTTTTTTAAGTATTGTTAACAAGGGATTAATACTCCTCTAGCAAGCTTATAATTCATAAAACTCCCTCAAAAGGAGCAGCCGCATCAAACCTAACTCAGGGACACGATCGGCGGCTCATCTGGTGAGAAGAGTTGGCAGTACCCAGCGACATTGTTAGCGACACTGGGAACCTGGCTTCTTCAAAGAAGCAAAATGCTTGGGGAGACGATGCACCTGCGTCTAACTCTGCAAAGAGTGAAGTACAATCTGTGTCGGAGAACCGAGAATCCCCGTACCAAAAGCCCGGGGAATGTCAGATACATTATCAGTTCTCGTTCCTTGTCTTACCGAGAGGAGAGTCTTCATGACCATTAGTCCTCCAGAGCGAGAGGTAAAAGTTAGGGTAGTAGTCGATGAGAATCCGGTTCCCACTTCCTTCGAGAAGTGGTCAAAACCAGGTCATTTCGATCGCACTCTAGCTAAAGGGCCAAAAACCACCACTTGGATTTGGAACCTCCACGCTAACGCTCACGACTTTGACAGTCATACAAGTGACTTAGAAGACGTTTCGCGCAAAATCTTTAGCGCTCACTTCGGCCACTTGGCAGTAATCTTCGTATGGATCAGCGGCGCATATTTCCACGGCGCTAAATTTTCCAATTACGAAGCTTGGCTGACAAATCCTACAGCCATCAAGCCCAGCGCTCAAGTGGTCTGGCCGATTTTTGGTCAAGAAATTTTAAATGCAGATGTAGGCGGCGGTTTTCACGGGATTCAGATCACCTCTGGTCTGTTCCAGTGGTGGCACGCCAACGGCATCACTAACTCATACCAGCTATATTGCACTGCGATCGGCGCCTTGGTAATGGCAGCCCTGATGCTATTTGCCGGTTGGTTCCACTATCACGTCCGCGCTCCGAAACTGGAATGGTTCCAGAACGTGGAATCGATGATGAACCACCACTTGGCAGTGTTGTTGGGCTGCGGGTGCTTGGGCTACGCGGGACAGCAGATTCACGTTTCGCTGCCGATCAACGCTTGCATGGACGCGATCGATGCAGGTGCACCGCTGACAGTCGGCGGCAAGCTGATCAAAACAGTTGCTGACATCCCTCTGCCGCACGAGTGGATTTTGACACCGGGCTTGATGGCTGACATCTACCCGAGTTTCGCTAAAGGTTTAACCCCCTTCTTTACCCTAAACTGGGGCGAATACGCAGACTTCCTGACCTTCAAAGGCGGTCTCAACCCCACCACAGGCGGTCTGTGGCTGACCGATACAACGCACCACCACTTAGCTTTGGCAGTGCTGTTCATCGTCGCTGGTCATATGTACCGGACGAACTGGGGCATCGGCCACAGCATGAAAGAAATCCTAGAGAACCACAAAGGCCCCTTCACTGGAGAAGGTCACAAAGGTCTCTACGAAATCCTGACTAATTCTTGGCACGCGCAACTGGCGATTAACTTGGCACTGATGGGCTCTCTGAGCATCATCGTGGCTCACCACATGTACGCGATGCCTCCGTATCCGTACATCGCGACCGACTACCCGACTCAGTTGTCCATCTTCACCCACCACATGTGGATAGGCGGATTCCTGATTGTTGGAGCAGCCGCTCACGCAGCAATATTCATGGTGCGGGATTACGCTCCCGCTGGAAATGTCAACAACTTGTTGGATCGCGTGATCCGGCATCGGGATGCGATCATTTCCCACCTGAACTGGGTTTGTATATTCTTGGGCTTCCACAGCTTCGGTCTGTACGTTCACAACGACACGATGCGGGCTTTCGGTCGTCCTCAAGATTTGTTCTCGGATACCGGGATTCAGTTGCGTCCGATATTTGCCCAGTGGGTGCAAAACATCCACGCCTTGGCTCCGGGCACAACAGCGCCTAATGCTACGGAAATCGTCAGCCACGCTTTTGGCGGCGGTGCAGTAGTAGTCGCCGGCAAAGTAGCGATGATGCCGATCGAGTTGGGTACGGCGGATTTCATGATCCACCACATCCACGCTTTCACCATTCACGTTACAGTCCTGATTCTCTTGAAGGGCGTGTTGTTTGCACGCAGTTCTCGCTTGGTTCCCGACAAAGGCAACTTGGGCTTCCGGTTCCCTTGCGACGGCCCCGGCCGTGGCGGCACCTGCCAAGTTTCGGGTTGGGATCACGTGTTCCTAGGCTTGTTCTGGATGTACAACTGCATCTCGATCGTGATTTTCCACTTTAGCTGGAAAATGCAGTCGGACGTGTGGGGAACAGTAGCGCCAGACGGCACAATTTCTCACATTACTGGCGGTAATTTCGCACAAAGTGCGATCACGATTAACGGCTGGCTGCGGGACTTCTTGTGGGCGCAAGCTTCTCAGGTAATTCAGTCCTACGGTTCGGCACTGTCGGCCTACGGTCTGATGTTCCTAGCCGGACACTTTGTGTTCGCCTTCAGCTTGATGTTCCTGTTCAGCGGCCGCGGCTACTGGCAAGAACTGATTGAATCCATTGTTTGGGCTCACAATAAGCTCAAGGTAGCTCCCTCGATTCAGCCTCGCGCTCTGAGCATTATTCAGGGTCGGGCTGTGGGTGTAGCTCACTACCTGTTAGGCGGAATTGTCACTACGTGGGCATTTTTCCTAGCGCGAATCATTTCGGTAGGGTAAACTACCCCTAGGTTTTGGATTCGGGATTTGGGAGGAATCTCAAACCCAGAATCCAAACTCCGAACCGAATCCCTTCAATTTTGTTCAGGATTCAGGATTAATCAAGGCTTATGGCAACGAAATTTCCAAAATTTAGCCAAGACCTTGCCCAAGACCCGACCACACGGCGGATCTGGTACGGGATTGCCACAGCACACGACTTTGAAAGCCACGATGGCATGACCGAAGAAAATCTTTACCAAAAGATTTTTGCTTCTCACTTCGGCCACGTAGCAATCATTTTCTTGTGGACTTCGGGCAGCCTGTTCCACGTAGCATGGCAAGGTAACTTTGAACAGTGGATTAAAGACCCCCTAAACGTCCGCCCGATCGCTCACGCGATTTGGGACCCGCAATTCGGCGCTCCTGCAGTAGAAGCTTTCACTCAAGGGGGCGCTTCTAACCCAGTAGACATCTCTTACTCCGGTGTCTACCATTGGTGGTTCACTCAAGGGATTCGGACTAACGCCGACCTGTATCAAGGAGCTATCTTCTTGCTAATTCTGGCGGCTGTCTTCCTGTTCGCAGGTTGGTTGCACCTCCAGCCCAAGTACCGCCCCAGCTTGTCTTGGTTCAAAAATGCTGAATCTCGCCTCAACCACCACTTGGCTGGTTTGTTCGGTGTCAGCTCTTTGGCTTGGACTGGTCACATGGTTCACGTTGCTATCCCCGAATCTCGCGGACAGCACGTAGGTTGGGAAAACTTCCTGTCTACCCCGCCTCACCCGGCCGGTTTGGGTCCGTTCTTCAGTGGTAACTGGGGCGTATACGCCGAGAATCCAGATGCAGCGAACCATGTCTTCGGTACTTCCGAAGGCGCGGGAACCGCAATTCTGACTTTCTTGGGTGGCTTCCACCCTCAAACAGAATCCCTGTGGCTGACAGACATCGCTCACCACCACTTGGCGATCGCAGTTCTGTTTATCGTTGCCGGTCATATGTACCGGACTAACTTCGGTATCGGTCACAGCATCAAAGAGATGTTGGATTCTAAGGCTGGTTTGGTCGGCGGCAAGAGTGAAGGTCAGTTCAACTTGCCTCACCAAGGCTTGTACGAAACCTACAACAACTCGCTGCACTTCCAACTGGCATTTCACCTCGCTGCTTTGGGCGTGATCACCTCCCTGGTAGCACAGCATATGTACGCGATGCCTCCCTATGCTTTCATAGGTAAGGACTTCACGACTCAGGCTGCGCTTTACACGCACCACCAGTACATTGCTGGATTCATCATGGTCGGCGCTTTCGCCCACGGAGCTATCTTCTTGGTGCGGGACTACGATCCTGAAGCAAACAAAGGTAACGTGCTCGATCGAGTGTTGCAGCACAAAGAAGCGATTATCTCTCACTTGAGCTGGGTGTCGCTGTTCTTGGGCTTCCACACTTTGGGACTGTACGTTCACAATGACGTTGTAGTTGCTTTCGGTACTCCTGAAAAGCAAATCTTGATTGAACCAGTGTTCGCACAGTTCATCCAAGCTGCTCACGGAAAAGCTCTCTACGGCATGGACGTGCTGTTGTCTAACCCTGACAGCATTGCTTCTACCGCTTGGCCGAACTATGCTAACGTGTGGCTCCCAGGCTGGTTGGACGGGATTAACAGCGGTACTAATTCTCTGTTCTTGGCGATCGGACCTGGCGATTTCTTGGTTCACCACGCTATCGCACTAGGCTTGCACACCACCACCTTGATCTTGGTCAAGGGCGCTCTGGATGCACGCGGTTCTAAGCTGATGCCGGACAAGAAAGACTTCGGTTATTCTTTCCCTTGCGACGGCCCCGGCCGTGGCGGTACTTGCGACATCTCTGCTTGGGACGCGATGTACATGTCTGTCTTCTGGATGCTGAACACCCTAGCTTGGGTAACGTTCTACTGGCACTGGAAGCACCTGGGCATCTGGCAAGGTAACGTGGCTCAGTTCAATGAGTCTTCTACCTACCTGATGGGCTGGTTCCGCGATTACCTCTGGCTGTATTCTTCTCAGTTGATCAACGGTTACAACCCGTACGGTACTAACAACTTGTCTGTCTGGGCCTGGATGTTCTTATTCGGACACCTCGTTTGGGCAACTGGTTTCATGTTCCTGATCTCTTGGAGAGGTTACTGGCAAGAATTGATCGAGACTTTGGTTTGGGCTCACGAGCGCACTCCTTTGGCTAACTTGGTTCGCTGGAAAGACAAGCCTGTTGCTTTGTCGATCGTCCAAGGTCGTTTGGTTGGCTTAGTTCACTTTACTGTGGGCAACGTCCTCACTTACGCGGCCTTTGTAATTGCCTCGACGGCCGGGAAATTCGGGTAACTCTGAACTCTGGTTTCTAGGTAATTAAACGAAATCCCCTGCCTTCTGGCGGGGGATTTTTTTGTATAGCAGAAGGAAGTTCGGCAACTGATTGTGTAACCGATGTAACGGATGGATGGAATAAGATCGATCGGTCGAAGCAAAATGCAGTTCGATTAATGTTCATCGGCGGGACAATGCGAAGCGGTTGGCTGAGTCTGTCAAGCAGGAATAAAAGTGCGATCGCAACTAAATTTGTGAGGTAGTCTGCTGGAACGAAGTCATGACAGAGTGGTATAAGAAAGACCTCGCATATATTCATGATGTTGGGCATAGCGATTATGCTCTTAAATCTGCCCCTGGTATATTGAATATCTTGGCCGAAAACAAGCTACAACAAGGTTTAGTCGTGGACTTGGGTTGTGGCAGCGGATTATCAGCACTAGAATTCACAAAGGCTGGTTATCGTGTTCTGGGAGTTGATATTTCTGAGTCTTTGATTGCAATTGCCCGAAACAGAGTGCCAGATGGCGAGTTTCGAGTTGAGTCGCTGTTTAAAACTGATATCCCACCGTGTAATGCTGTCACCTCGATCGGCGAATGTTTGAATTATCTGTTTGATGCAGACAACGATCGCCAAAACCTGGTGCAATTTTTCCGTCGCATTTATCACGCCTTAACCGAGGGCGGTGTTTTCATTTTTGACATTGCAGAACCCGGACAGATTGCAGCAGGAAACACAACCAAAGGATTCACGGAAGGAAAAGATTGGATTGTTCTGGTTGAGAAGGAAGAAAATCAAGAGAATCAAACCTTAATTCGCCGCATCATTACTCTTCGTAAAGTAGGGGAAACCTACAGGCGAGATGAGGAAATACACTGTTTGCGGTTGTACAAGGCAAAAGATATTGCTGAAGCACTCGATCGCGTAGGTTTTCAAGTTGAAATCATACGTAGTTACGGTGAGTACAACTTGCCAAAAGCTCATGCAGGATTCGTTGCACGTAAACCGATGTTAGAGGGGAACTCGATCGCATAACTGACTTGAGGCTCGATCGGCCTTTTCACTTTACCACTCGGGCGATCGTCTCCTCTGCTGTGCTGGATTTAGTGTATCGGAGCATTGAGCAAGGACAAGCTGCGCTTGATGCGTCAGCAGCAAGTGTTCAAGAGGCTAAAAGGGATTGGAACATAGTATGACTGAGCAAAGACAAATTCCCGATCGACAGAAAGTTAAGAAAACTGTCGCCATGCTTCGGGAAAGCAACCGAATGCTTGAAGCTTGGACTTAAACACGAGATGAACTGATCGCGATGCTAGAAGCTGATATTCGCAACAGTCCGATTTATGTTCATTGGCGCGAGAATGCGAAGCGCTTGGCTGAGTCTGTCACGCAGGAATAAAAGTGCGATCGATCAGTCCTAAAAACCTTCAGGCCAAAGCTTTTCGCGGTAATTTGCACCTACAGAAAAATTTATAGTGCGAGCGGGGTAAAATTAGTAGTTAGGTTCCCAAGTTTGGGGGATAAGTTGTTGATCGAGAGGACTCGGTTGTGAATACAATTATTGACACACAAGTGCTTTCATATCGTTTCAAGGAGATTGAGAACGATGTCCACGACGAAAGCCGAGCTATTTCATCAATTACAGCTAATGAATTTTTACTGGCTCAGCCCAGAGACTCAAAGCAACCTGACTACTACATTCTTCATCCAGCTAGATACTCGGTACTAAATTCAGAAGAGCGTGATTTTGGTATTCCCGAGCATTTTGGAAATCTTAAATGGGCCAAGGGAGGTGCTTGTCGGACAGACCAAGTGATTATCGACTTTGGCAGTCAGTTCTCTGCATATCGTGAGTTTGGAAACGAAGCAATTGCTGAGGTTATTAACAAAAAAAACTATAGCGTATATGAACTCAGTGTTTCTCATTTATCTAAACAAAAGCAGAAGTACCTCAAAAAACGTTTGAAATACATTTTGGATAATAATTATCGTTGTTACTCTCTAACTAGAGCGACAATAGAAAATGGGTTGACTCTGTTTTCAGAGTTTGCTGCTAAACATAACTGCAAAAGCAATATTCGTAACACTATCAATGATATCTTAATACTGGCGACTGCTGTTGACAGACAAAAGAAATTTATGACATATGATAATGTGCTAAATCGTTTTGCTGCTGAGTATTATGAGGCTCCAGCTCACCAAAACGAAGATGAATTGATAATCGATTTTTCAGAGGAGACAACTGAAAGTAGAAAAAGTGAGGAAAGTAAAGGATATGTCAATAGGGGTTGGAGTTACTCAGTTCGTAATAACCGAGAGGTACAGGGAACCTAACAACCCGCTTGCACCCGACCGCATTAAGGTTGTCTGTTGGAACCAATAAGGTATTTGTGATGGTTGAAGCGAAAGGTTATGGCATGGTTCTTACAACTATAGTGGCTGTAGGAGCGATCGCCCTTTTCACTTCACCAAAAGCGCGATCGCTCTCTCAACCTCATTTTGGGGGGGAGTTGAGTTTTAATTGAAGCCTTTCTCTATTATTCGAGCAAACATCGAGATTAGTATTGCAAATCTCTTCAAATAAAGCAAAATCATCGCTCTGACTAAAAATAAACCTAGAGCTCTGGAGTACCTGAAGGCGGTTGTAGTCAAGCACATATTCCCTTGTTAGAGGAACTAATGTTCGCTCCAGGTTTAGCTTGTGCCGGAAATATTTCTTTTCCAACATGATTAGGATCAGCTTACTGTTAATAGGAATACTACCTCTATTCCCTCTGAAGAATAACAACTTGACTCTAAATGGGAAGCCATTACAACTGGATTATCGGATGTAAAAAATAGTTTATCTGTACTATTTACTCCTATCAACCAAATATGATTGAAAAGAATCTCTGCAAGCTCTTTGCAATGATCAAAAATAAATTTTGCTTGTGTGATAGGCATACCATCATTTTCCAAGTATGATAATGTAGACATACACTGATTAAGTCTGTCTTTTTTAATTTCATTAGCCAATGATTCGTCAACCTTAATAGAATTGTCTTCTTCAAACTGATTGAGGCGTCTTGATAATTCATCTTCTACTTCTTCTACTATATTGGGTATCAAGGATTGAGCTTTTTGCCAAAACTCGTTTGAAAAATCTCTAAAATCTTTTGTACGGAGAGATTGAACGGCTACCCAATATGCTAAATCAAGCTTCTGGTCTTGAGTTAAAACTTGAAGAGAATCCACTTTTTCTGAGGGCTTCAAACTGAGGATGCCTTGTATTTTATTCTGGATATGATTCAGAAACTTAGAAGCTTTTGTTTCAAGTTCTGAGAACCACTTTTCCATCGGTTGTTGGCGGTCTTTATTGCCAGATTGTTGAGGAAAATCATAAAAATATTTTTCACACGCTAAATTTTTGACGTTAGTAAATGGGAGCATTTTATTTTCAAATTTATCAAAAGTACACAGTTTTTCTTGCTGGTTAGTAAAATACTTTAGGTAAAATTGAGGTACATAGTGTTTATTTTTAACATTTGACATACGGTTTAGCACCAATAAAAATTAGATTATTTTATGTTTTTACTGTAACACAAATTAATCTACATTGGGAATATTAAATAGGATCTTTTTGAGGGATTAGTAATTATTAATTAAACTTGTAGAAGTAGGTTCACTAAAATCTCTTATTTTTTAGCAACGATCGCCCCGAACCTCATTTCACCAAAAGTACGTGAAGCGTAGCTATCCCGTAGGGAATCGCCCTTATCCCCTCAAATCTCCCCATTCACCTGCATCTGATGCACCCGATCGGGCAATTCTTGCCAGCGATTTTCGTATAGCTTGTCAATCGCCAGCATCCCTACATAGGTAATTTCCTTAAGTGTTAGTCGGGTTGCTAGCGCCTTTTTCTGCACAATTTCCTTGATGATGGGGCTGACTCCAATGGCGGTACGGGCTCTCGTCACAAACTAACCGGAGATTAACCACTTCGATTAAATCTTAGGACTTTTAACCTAAGTTTTTAGCTGCGATGCAACTTGTTTAACCGCGTTTTGACAAGATGCAACACAATGTGAAGTCAATCAATCCGCAAATGCTGACTTATCTAAGAAATATTACAAACTCTACCGTAAGATGATTTGATGGTAAAGTTATCAATTGAAGTGGAGAGCGATCGCTCTTTACCCTCGCATCTTTACGATCGCACAGAGCGAAAGACTAAGTTTAGTTGGGCTGAGACTTCGGCTTCCGACTTCTTAAGCCTATGTATCTGTAAATCACTTAGTGCTGAAGATTCAATTAACCATATTACCCTCACAATTGGAGATTTTTCAATGAAACTCAGTAAATCTTTGGCAATGTTGTTGACATTAATTTGTATGACAGTCATCGTTGTGACTACTTTCAGATTAAGCCCTAGTTTCGCTCGTTCTACGCCGGTGATGCCAGCACAAGAATCAGCAGAAAAAGTAACTACAGATCTGATTGCACAAGTTCCCGGAGGAAATTCTCTCTACACTAGGCTGGGAGGCTACAACGCGATCGCAAAAGTCATTGATGATTCAACAACTTTCATATTCGCTGACGCACTAATTGGTAAATACTTTATTGGCTTGGGCACAAACTCACAACAGAGGCTGCGTCAGTTGTTAGTGGATCAATTCTGCCAAGCGGCAGGGGGGCCTTGTGTTTATACAGGGCGGACTATGAAGCTTTCCCATAGTGGAATGGATGGAGGTCTCACGAACAATGAATTTAACGCTTTTGCTAATGATGTGTCCCAAGCTCTCGATAAAAATAGGGTCAATCCACCAGAGAAATCCGAAGTCCTGGCATTTGTTAATAGTCTCAGAAGCAAGATTGTCGAAAAGTAATATGAAACGCTGCAATCTCCTCCTGCTTTCGGTGGCATTTCTGCTACTGTCAGGAATGGTAAAAGCCGACGCAGCCCGTGCACAACCCTCAGAGCCAACCACCGAGATGAAAGTTCCAGTATCCCCAATGCCGAGGCAGTCTTCTGAGCGGTTTTCCATGCCTGCTATTTTTGCTCCACCCCATGCTCAATCCAACGATCGACCTTTTTGTTTTTATCAGCGCTCCGATAGCACGATAGTTGATTTGAGCGGACTGTGTGGGGCTAAGAGCACCGAAACGGGTACAAATACTAGATGGGAGAACGCTCCTGTTGAGGAGAAGAAGACCCCTATTTATTGGTAGAAAAATGAGAATTTGTTTCAGTAGACGAATTCCATAGGAGCGCCCTTGCCTTACTTCACCCGAAGTGAGATCGCCCTCATCGCCTCAAATTTCACCATTCACCTGCATCTGATGCACCTTATCTGCCAACTCTTGCAGGCGCTTTTCGTCCAAATCGTCAATCGCCAGCATCCCGACATAGATAATTTCCTTCAGCGTTAGTCGGGTTGCTAGCGCCTTTTTCTGCACAATTTCCTTGATGATGGGGCTCACCCCGATGGCGGTACTGGCTCTAGTCATCCAATTTTAGATTTTAGATTTTAGATTTTAGATCGATCCGACAGATGAATCCGAGGCCCCGAACCAAATTGCTTGATTGTCACAAAGGTAACGGGAGATTAATAACTTGGATTAAATCTTAGCACCTTTAAGCTGAGCTTTTAGCTGCGGTGCAAAGTGTTTAAGCGCGTCTTGACAAGACGAAACAAAAAAGTTTATAGTAAAAACGTGGAAAGGCAGATCGACTATTCCTCCAAAACCTCAACCAAATCCTCAATCATCACATCAAAAGTGCGAGCTAATTTCAGCAGCAAAGTAAAGTCAACCGTTGTCAGCCCGGGACAGCGGGCATAATGCTTGACAGTGTTGTAGACCACCCCAGAACGTTCTGAAACTTCCTTGAATGTCCAACCTTTCTCTGCGGCTAGTTCTCTGACTTTAATTCTTACTAAACCCATGCTTGACAATGGGTGCTATAACACCTTACAATAAATTCATCTAAAAAGCCGATCGCCCCCCGGCCTGGAAAACTAAAGGGCGATCGTCTGTAAAACCTAATCTGGATAGATTATTTCTTTCTATCAAAAAGTGCATTTGCCATATCCAGAAGTCTACTAACCATATCCAGAGGTGTACTAGCCATGATATCAGAAACTCCGGCAAAATCGCGGACGATCGCAGAATCGAGAATAATTCACAAATCGCCAATCCTGCATCCGCTGGCGAGATTCGTTACCGAAGAAACAGTTGCACTCCTGTTCAATATCGCAGTAGACGAGATTTACCGCATCGAATGCTGTCGTTACATGGTGTACGTTCACGCCAAAGGCATCAGTCGGTTTGTCAGCTACGCCGATTTTCCCCCGACTTTAGCAGTAAAGCCGATCGCACCTCAAGATTTTGGCAGATGGTACAAACGCTGGAAAAGCAAGCAAGCACCAGCATTTTGGACGAAATTCTACACGTACAAGTTCAAAAAAGCTGTTTCAGTTGACAGATTGCTGGAGTGGGGCCAACTGGTAGCTACTGTTAAATCGGTCATTTCTGGGGCAGAGCTGCAACAGCTACGAGATGTCTATGCCCAAGAAAAACATTTGATGGAAAAATTTTAAAGTGCGATCGACTTAATTCTACTTGAACTTTCAATTAAATTTTAAAACACTTCATCCTCGATACCCAGCCACCATTCCCCCAGATTCATTAAATCTTTGTGAAGGTCAGTAAGTTCTGTCATATACTCTTCAGCAGAAATCTCCGATCGCCTTTCTTGCAATTTTTTCAGCCGCAGTTGCACCAACAGCCAAGGTTTGGAAATCCCGTCCTTTGCTTCGATATATTTGGCTAGATCTTTGCTGTCCATAGTTATTGGTTATTTTTTATTGGTTATATCATTTCCGGTTTTATCTGAGTGATCAAACCGCAGAGAACGCAGAGAAATTAGAGGAAAATCAGTGATACAGATGAATAATTACGATGCCAACTGACTTAATATTATAGGACTTTTTCAACTGCTTAAAAAAACTCTGATTTTGCCCAGTCGGTTTCAACCGACTTGAGCTTTGAGCCAGGGGTTTAAACCCCTGGCTAACGGACTGGCAAACTTTTCAGCTAAGATGCCTCCCTTAAACATCCTTTACCTGTAATCCGAAGTCTGAATATTCTTGAGCTTCGCTGCATATTTCATGCCGTATTCCGGGCGGCAGAAGCGATCGAGCTGAGCCTCAAAGAAAGCCCGATTTGCCTTCAAATGCTTTGGATTCTGGTCATCTAAGGGATACAAAAGCGCCGTCCGCAAAGCTTGAATCACCGCCGAAGTAACGCAGTACATCGATCGCTGAAATGTCACCCCAATTTGATTGAGGATATCATCTTCGCCGCGACAGCGCTGTTTGTAGAAATCCATCAAATAAGGCGGCAGGAAATGCAGCATATCTTGTGCTAGCAAAGTCGGCGGAATCCCCGCCGTACCTACCGGGAATTTGTCTGCATACAATACTCCGTAGTGGAAGTCTTTTTGGTCGTCAGGAACTTCCCTAGCTTGAGCGTTGTAAGATTTGGTGCCTCGGAACGGCGAAGTGCGGTAAAATACAGCTTCCACATAAGGTAACGCTGCTTCGTAAAGCCAAGTGAAACCCTTAGATTTGGGGATGATTTCGTAGGTTTCACCGTCGATTTGAACGTGGTGGTAAATCGGACGACCGGCGATCGCAAAAATGCCATTTACTAGGAAATCCATCGCCTGCGGGACTGTGGTAACTTTCCCTTCGTCGTACAAGTCGGAAACCTCAAAAAACACCGGCGCCATGACTTCCCAGAATAAACCTAGATTGCTGTAATAAGACATTTGGCGGCACTGTTCTAAAAACATTTCGGGAAATGCTTTGTGAAGTGCCAGCATGAACGGGTCTTTTTTGAAGTAAGCTTTAATTGCCCGATCGGCATTAGCCTTATATTCGTCAGTGTCCAAATAAGGATCGAATTGATTGGTCGGCACGTACAAGCCCCGGTGCCAAAGCATTGACCTCATGCACTCTTCGGCAAATTCCATGTTAATGCGATCGTGCCACAAATGGTGCATAAATCGAGGGAGTTTACCAGTTTCTCCCTTTTCCATGAACTCCAAAAGTTCCGGGTGAGCACTTCCAGTCCCGCGCCAGATCCGCAAATCTGCACCGTCGCCTGCATAGTGATTTTGCAAGTCTAAATACTCTTGAGGTAAAAAGTATTTAAAGAAAGGAAGCGGGTGTAAAAATACCCGTTCGGCGATGTAAAGCAAATCCCGCCAGTAGAAATCCATCGGCACTGCGTAAGCTTTCCAGATAGCGATAATTTGCATTAGATTTTCCGGCGTATCTGGAATCATCGCGCCGCCAGCTTCTAGCCTGTGAATTACTTCAGAAAATTCGTGCTTGGAAGGAGGTAGTTTAGTTGCTGGTTTATTAGGGGTTTGTACCATTGTTCTTTCCTTTGATTGAACCTAAATATTTTGAATTATTGCAAAAAGTGGCAATTCTTTAACTGGTTCCCCGGCTGTGCTTGGGAACCGATATCCAGGCCTGAACCGGAAAATTGGAGGCAGAGCCGGAGGAGATGCGTTACCAAGCAGAGCCTGGTAACGAGTAGATTCTCTTAGTCTGCGCCGGCGGATATCGTTTCTGTAGACGTGATTTTTATCGCCGAATGTTCAAGGGGATAGCTAATAGCTACTTGGGCATTTCTGTCCGCCGGCAGAGTAGCAACGATCGCATTTGTAGTTGATTCGCTCCACTTGAGCAGCCAAGCAGGTTGAATTCCCAACACAAATATTATGCCCGCCAAAACCAGCGCCGGCATATTTTCACCAAACGTAACAGGAGGGTAGTAAGCCGTGGCGTTGTCCAACTTCCCAAAACAGGTGCGGTTGAGCAGAATCACAAAGTAAACTGCTGTTAAGCCAGAAGCTAAAATGCAGAGTAAAGTAGGAATTGGAAAGATCGAAAAACTGCCTTGAAACACTAAGAATTCGGCAATAAAACCCACCAAACCCGGAATTCCGGCGCTTGCCATGCCGCCCAAAACTAACAGGGAACTGGCAGTGGGTAAACCCCGCATCGGGTTCATCAAACCGTTGAGCACGTCCAAATCCCGCGTGCCTACTTTGTTTTCGATGATGCCTACCAAATAAAACAGCAAAGCTAAAATTAAGCCGTGGCTTACCATTTGCCCGACAGCGCCGATTAACGCGAGTTTCGTACCCGCGGCGCAGGCAACGAGGATGTAGCCCATATGTCCGATCGAACTATAGGCTACCATGCGCTTGATGTCTTTTTGGGCGATCGCGCTCAAAGCACCGTACATCACGCTCACTGTCCCGATAATCGCTAAACCGGGAGCTACAATCGACCAAGTTTCGGGAAACAACTGCAAGCAGAACCGCACTAAACCGTAAGTTCCCAACTTTGCCAAAATCCCTCCCAGCAGAATTGCTGTTGCTGGCGAAGCTTCGACGTAAGCATCAGGCAGCCAAGTATGCAGCGGCACTAAAGGAATTTTAATTCCCAACCCAATTAGCACAATTGTTAGCAGGATCAATTGCGTTCTCAAGGGCAATTCTTGAGTGGTAATCGCAGTGTAATCGAAATTTAAAGAGCCACTCAGCCAAGCAACACCCAAAAATCCCGCTAAAACTAAAAATCCCGAAACTGCCGTGTAAATCAAAAACTTCATGGCAGCGTATTCTCGCTGCTTTCCGCCCCAAATCGCAATCAACAGGTAGAAAGGAATTAATTCTACTTCGTAAAACAGTACAAACAGCAGCAAATTTTGAGACATCAAAGCTCCGGCAATACCAGCATTGATCAGCAAAATCAAAGCATAGTAAAGCTGGGGACGAGCCATCCCTTCGCCAGTACCGTAAATGACTAATAGCGTCAGCAAAGCACTTAAAACCAGCAGCGGTAAGGACAAGCCGTCAATGCCCAAGTTGTAGCTCAAACCTAATTGTGGAATCCAAGGCAAATATTCTTGAAATTGCAGTCCCGAATTGGCTGTATCGAATTGAGTCAACAGCCAAATATTCAAAAGGAAAACAGCAGCAGCAAAAGCCGAGGCTATTGAACGCAGACGCATCCCATTGATGTTTCCGGGCAAAAACCCGACTACCGCAGCGCCCAACGCGGGCAACCAGAGCAAGGCACTAAGCATAATGTGTGAAGTGAAGAGTGAAGAGTGAACAATCAATTTTGCAGCCTCTTGTCTTTGATAATTTGAGAGTTTAGATGTTAAACTTTTTCCCTATTATCAATCCCAAATTTAATCACGACTCAGAAAGAATAGTGACTCGACCCGTGTCTAAATCGTAATACCCACCAACAACTTTCAGTTTATTCTCCGCAATTAACTTTGAGATAACTGGAGAGGCTTTCAACTTGTTAGCTTGCAGCACAACATTAGCTTTTGAGGCATTCTCTATTCTGTCGCCCGTTTGGTTTTTCGAGCTTTCTACAGCAGGCTTAATGGCGTCGAGCAAACTGCCAATCTGACCGGGAACTTGAGCTCCTTTAACGGTTGCGTCTACCGCACCGCACCGTTTATGCCCGACTACCACAAGCACTTTTGCTCCCAGTACCAGCGTGCCAAATTCCAGGCTGCCAATTTCCTCGGAAGTAGCAACATTTCCGGCCACACGACAGACAAATAAATCACCCAATCCTTGATCGAAGATAATTTCCGAAGGAAAGCGGGAATCTGCACAGCCGAGAATAGCAGCAAAGGGTTTTTGAGCTACGGCAACTTCGAGAAGGCGGGGTAAGTCTTGGTTGGGACTTTGGCGTTTGCTGTCAACAAACCGTTTGTTTCCGTCGATTAACTTTTGGAGAGCTGCATCGGGAGTCAAGTCAGTTTGAGCAATTGCTGGTTCGGGTGCAGCCAAATCAGCGCCTGCTCGTGCTGCAAGTATCCCTGTACCAATGGCTCCTGCGACAAATTTGAGGGAATTGCGTCGGGAAAGATTGAATTGTCTGTTGTTTGAGTTCATTGATGTTGCCTTGTTGTATCTAGTTTGAAATCTTTGTTCAAGACTTCATGTTTTTAAGATTTTAGATTAAAAATGTCACCTAAAATCTTAAATATTAACTCTATTTACCCGCCGACAATCAGCGACAGGCGAGCTAGCAAAGGCCAGCTTATCAGCAGTCCCAAAAGTGCAACTCCGAACAGAATTGTCAGGGCGTAAAACTGAGTTTGACCGTTAACGTTGTACTTGAGGCTTTGCCCGCCAAAAACCGTTGCAAAACCGATTAAGTTTGCGAATCCGTCCACAATATTGCGATCGAACCAGGAGATGGTTTGGGAAACCAAACCAACTGCAAATATCACTGTCACGCGGTAAAGTTGGGCAGTGTAAAAGTCGTAAGCGAAAAAGTCTTGCAGGGCTTGAGAACCGATTCGCACCGGTTTTTCCCATTTCTCGTTTAGGTAAACAAATGCTCCTGCACCGATGCCGATCGCCGTTGACACAACTAGCAGTCCACTGGCGGTATAATTCAAACTCGCCCCGGGCAATAACTGCCACGCGGCCAGCAAGTGCGGAACGTGCAAAGTAAAGCCCATTAAAACAGTCATGGGCAAGATAAAAGGCCAGTGAACTTCTGGCGAACGTTCGGTCATTTGCTTTGGTTTGCCGCCAAAAACTAAACCGAAGACGCGCACTAAGCCAAAAGCAGTGACGCCGTTTACAAACAGCACTATTCCTAACAAGAAAGGGTGAGTTTCCCAAAGCCCGGATGTGAAGTCTTCTAAAGCCCAGAAACAGCCGAAGGGCGGCAGTCCCACCAATCCAGCGCTACCGACAATAAACGATATTGCCGATATCGGCCGCTTTCCCCACAAACCGCCGAGAGCTCGGACATCCTGAGTGACGGTGTTCCAAATTACCGAACCGATGCTCATCACCAGCAAACCCATTGCCAAGGTGTAGGCAAATATCAATGTCAGGGCTGTCTGGGCTTGTCCGGTGCCGACGGCGATAAATACTAAGCCCATGTAAGCGCTGACTATATAGGAAAGCGTGCGTTTGATGTCAATTTGGGCGATCGCAATTAATGAAGCACCCACCGCCGTCGCAGCGCCTACAATAATAGTTGTCTTCAGTCCGATCGGCGACAAAGCAATCACCGGCTGCAACTTAATCAATATCCAAGCACCAGTTTCCACAACTACGGTGTTCCGCAAAATCGTCGCCGGTAGCGGGCCTTCCATCGCCTCATCCAGCCACAGGTGCAAGGGAAACTGAGCACATTTACCCATGGGGCCGGCAATCAAAGCTAAAGTCAGCAACGTCGCTACAGTCGGGTCAAGCTTTGCAGTCTGGGCCCAAACAGCCAACTCGTCAAAATTCCAAGTTCCAGCCAGCGGCAGAATTGCGACTACTCCCATCAGCAGGAATAAGTCACCCACCCGCTTGGTTAAGAAAGCGTCGCGGGCTCCTGTCACCACCAAAGACTGATTGAACCACAGCCCGACTAGCAGGTAAGTACCCAAAGTCAGAACTTCCAAAATCATGTAGCTGAAGAACAGGGAATTGCACAGTACCAAGCCGCACATCCCCGCTTCAAACAGCCCCATCAGGGAAAAGAACCTAGCCCAGCCCCAGTCCATTTCCATGTAACCGAAAGCATAAATCTGCGCCAGCAAGTTCAGTCCGGTAATCAAAACAGTCGCCCCGACAGTGACAGCAGAGATTTCTACGGGAATGGTTAAGTCTAAACCTGCTACGTTCAGCCAGGGAATCAACTGGTGTTGCGCCGGTTGGTTCCAAATAGCTGTCACGGCGATGACGCCGTGTAAAAAAGCGAACAAGGTTAATATGGCGTTTACGTAACCGGACGGTCTGGGCCCGGTGCGGCGAGTAACTGCCGGAAACCACAGCATTGACAGAACTCCGCCGATGAGTGGATAGCAAGGTATAAACCAAACTGTCTGGAGTAAGATTTGAGCCATTGGCATTACCTGTAAAGGTTACAAAGATTTAAAAATCTGAGAATAATTCCGATGCGCTGACGACAGCACTGAAAAGCCAGAAGGCAGAAGTAAAGAAAATTTGGGGGTTTGCCTGTGAGTTCGTTCCCGTCGTCAAACCGAGCGCTTCAGAATCGACTTATTAATTTTATATTAAGGATTACGTTAAATTCTCATATTTCGGATTTAGCATATCTATATGTACCAATAAACTGTACTTATACGTATTTAGAGGCGGGGATTGTATAAAAAAGAATCATTGATTCGATCGCACATCATGCACTATTTTGAGCAACAGGCAAGATGCCTGTGCCACAACAGTTCAATTTTTGTGGGGTACACCATTTTGAGCAACAGGCATCTTGCCTGTTCCACAAGAATTCAATTTTTTTTTGTGGGGAGTAGGGGTTGGACATCCTACCTGCCGGTGAAATGCTTATTTAGAACAGGCAAGATGCCCACCCCACAAAAGTTCAATTTTTTTTGTGGGGTGGGCATCTTGCCTGTCCGTGAAATGTTGATGCTCTAAAATATTAGAACCGATCAATGTCCCAAGCTGATTCTGGAAGTTTGGCTTGGCGCTGTCCCATCGACCTGGCCCTAACATTCAAAAGACCGATCGGCGTATTAAACAAATCTACCAGATCGGCTCGGGCGATCCTCTTCGAGGGCTTCGCTAACGCACTTTTGGCAGCAGCAACTGGAAATTCCTTAAAAAGCCATCTAGCCAGCCGGTAAAAATATTCCCCTGTTGTGAATTCTCGCATCAAATCGACGCCGTAAAGTTCGTGCAAATATTTATTAGATTCGCCGTACCGATACCATTGACTTTGCAACTGTTTTATTGTAGAACGGTGGCGGTGTCGGACGATCGCATTTTCAGCAAAATACAATTTATAGGATGTTTCTCGCAAAATCCGCCAGCATAAGTCAGCATCGCCGCCGCTGGTGAGATGGGGACGAAACAAACCTACTGTTTCTAAAACTTGCTTGCGTACAGCTAAATTCGCGGTTTGACCGTAGGGACAAAAAGGGTGAGCGAGAGTATGTTTTTGAGATAAAGTATTTTCGCGGGCGCTGTGTTGTTCTAAAATAGTTTTACCGGGCAATGCGAGTATTTCCCCAGCACTAATTCCTACTTCTAAGTCAACAAATGGCTTAACTAAATTTTCCAGCCAGTCAGATTCCGGGCGACAGTCTGCATCGGTAAATGCAATGATTTCGCCTGTTGATGCGCGAATTCCTTGATTGCGGGCGGCGTAGGAACTTTGAATCTGATTTTCGGTGAGGTGGCAAATGGTTATTCGATTGAAATTGCTTCCCCCCCTTACCAAGGGGGGGACTGAGGGGGGGTTAGAGGCTGCTGTTTGGATAATGGTTGAAGTGCGATCGCGACTGTTGTTGTCTACTAAGAGATATTCTACACTGTCGATCGGATAAGTTTGCGATCGCAGGCACTCGATCAACTCCGGCAAATCTGCCTCGCCGTTGTAAATTGGCACTACTACCGAAACTTCCGGTAAAAACATTTTAATCATTCAAAAACAACCGTAAACGATCACATAACTAATATTGAGTAAGATTAAACGAACCGCGAAGGCGCTAAGGACACGAAGGAAGATAAATAAGGAAATGTAGTTCTTCCTTCGCGCTATAGCGTCTTCGCGGTTCGTTCAAATAATTAAAAAGCGTTATTAAGTTCCATTGCATTAACTGGGGATATCAATTCTCAAAATTATAACTTCGGAGCCTTAAACAGGCAAGATGCCTGTTCCACAACAACTGAATGGAGTTGTGGAACAGGCATCTTGCCTGTTTCTTTGAAATAGTAGAAAATATCTCTTACATCCCCTGTGCAGTCCGTCACTCAATCCGTTCTCAACTGTTGCTAGTCAACATCAGAATCATTAACACTAACACCCCGTTAGTTAGATAAAAAATGCCAACAACCTGAGTTTCTAGCCAGCCGCACAACTCTAAATGATGGTGCAGCGGAGCCATTCTTAACAGACGCTTGCCGATTCCATCCGGTCCTTTTGTAGCTTTGTAATAACCTACTTGAGCAATTACTGACAGCGTTTCAATAAAGAAAATCCCGCTGATTATTAATAATATCCAAAGGCTATTTGTTAATAAAGCTACTGCACCCAACGCACCGCCCAAAGCTAAAGCACCTGTATCGCCCATAAACACGCTGGCTGGATTGCGGTTGTGTGCTAAAAAACCGAGACAACTGCCGCTGGTGCAGGCGCAAAATATCATTAATTCTGGCGAAGTTGAGGCTACAGATGCGCCCAATCCCAAAAGTGCGATCGCCCCCAAACCTCCCATCAACCCATCAATCCCGTCGGTAATATTAGTAGCATTGCTTTCAGCTACCAGCACAAAACCAGCCAGCGGCCAAAACAGAAAACCTAAAGGCAATACCCAACCGAAAGGCAAAGCAATGCTGGTAGAAATAGCTGGTTCGCGGAACATCAGCCACAGACAAAATAGAGCTGCAAAACCTACTTGCAAAGCCAATTTCATCCTAGGTGAAATACCTTTATTCGACTTGCGACGCAAAATTTGCCAGTCGTCGATCCAGCCGATGAAACCGTAAGCTAAAGTTAAAGCTGATACGGCAACAACATCTGAGTTAAATCTCGACCAAAGCAAAGCAACTGCGACCCCTGCTGGCACAAAAAAGATGCCTCCCATTGTCGGCGTTCCCGCCTTTTTTAAGTGAGCTTGGGGGCCGTCTTCGCGAATTATTTGTCCTGCTTTTAATTGCTGGAGTAAAGGCACAACTCCACAGCCCACAGCCGATGCAACTACAGCACAAACAGCTAGTGGCATAAATAGCGATGCAGGCCCATTCAAAAGTCTACCCGCTGCTAAATCTAAACCGATCGCGACAATGCCGAGCCCCAAACCCAGCAGCAGGAATAAATTCCTGCCTGTAAGTTTGAAAGGCATAGTAAAAGAAATTTTCTCATCCACAAAGTTATCCATAACACTCCTCAACACACACCATTTAAGAACAAGCAATTGAAAATTGGGGAATAGGGTGCGCTACAGGAGATTGGGAAATATCTTAGTTTTTATTCCCTGTTTCCGGTTGATTACTTCACCCTTCTACAAGTTATTCCTCGCCTACACTCGCATCCTCTTCAACTTCCTCTTCTAAATCATCGTAAGGACTGTCGTCAACTGCCATTAGTTCTGAAATTTCTTCTTCGTGCAGATAGTCGGGTTCTTGGACATCCCTTGCTAACAGGCGATTGTTAGATTCCAACCAGTCTAAAAGAGAAGATTGCTGCTTTAATGGAATTACATCCGCAGGCAAGTGGCGAGGTATTTGACGCAGAGATGGGTTGTACATGATTCTCGGTTTTTAAAGACAAAGACGCGATCGAGTAGAGGTAATGTTTTGCCGACGGACTGCTGCTTTGATGAAGCACTTGCAAATCGGGCATCTAGCAAGGCTAAAGCATTATACCACAAGCACTGTTTGGTTCCGGATCGGATAAGATGGGAGACCCAAAAGGCGATCGCCCCCAATCATGGGCCTCAGGATAACACTAAAATCCGCTCTTGCCAATCCTTCTTTAGCCCTAAGCATTGTAATCCCAGACGGTCGTCTTTAAGATATCGCGGGACAGGTGGCGATCCTCTTCTGCAAGCCTCGTTAACGGGCAAGCGGTTGATTCAGAACAGTCTCCTGATTTTTCATCAAAGCCTTATCCAGAAAGCCCTCTGGCTTCTTCAGTCAACTCTTGCGCAATAAATCTCAGAATGGATACAACGGCGGCGGTTTTATACAACAAAGAGGGTTACCACACCGGAGGGCAAAAACTTCTGGGGCGTCATTCAGCCGGAGAAGGGTTTCTCAAAAGCTTAGTCCAACACGGAACCGCTGACTCTCTCTACTGTTGCGCCGACAGCCAAACAACCTTTAAGGAGTTTTGTTCGCACATCCAACCTTGGCTGCAACAACCTCGGAAAGTCCGCTGGATTCCCACAGAACGACCGGATTTGCTCTCTCAACCGGGCACAATTTACCGACCCGATCCCGCCCTCTCGCAGATGGTTTGGGCGCGCAGATTTGTCGATCAGCGGGCCTACAGCGTTTGCGGCGTTACTCACACCATCGGTACCAAATATGTCATGGGGGCGATCGGCGATTTGATAACCGCACCCATGCAGCCTTGGGACGCCCTGATCTGCACCTCTGCCGCCGCGAAAACAGCAGTAGAAGGAGTTATGGGGGAGTGGTCTGAATATTTAGCGCAGCGCAACGGCGGTAAACCGGAAATTTTAGTCAAATTGCCGATTATTCCCCTAGGAGTGGATTGCAGCGCGTTTCCCCAGGGTGTGGAAGCAGTTAATAGTCGCCGCCAACTGCGGCAAGAACTCGGCATTTCTCCCGACGATATTGTTGTGTTATTTGTCGGTCGATTGACTTTTTCTGCAAAAGCTCATCCGGTACCGATGTACATCGCCCTAGAGGCCGCCGCACAACAGACAAAAGCCAAAATCCACTTAATTCAAGCAGGTTGGATCGAAGATCCGAGAGAAGAACCCGACTTTAAAAATAGCGCGCAAATCTTTTGTCCTTCCCTAAATGCTATTTTTTTAGATGGGAGACAGCCCGAAATTAGAATAAATATTTGGTCGGCGGCCGACATTTTCATTTCGCTTTCCGACAACATTCAAGAAACCTTCGGACTCACGCCAATAGAAGCAATGGCGAACGGACTGCCGGCCATAGTCTCCGACTGGAACGGATACAAAGAATCTGTACGCCATGAAATAGACGGCTTCCGCATTCCCACACTCATCCCGCCCCCGGAATCTTGTTTAGATTTAGCGCTAAATTATCTCGACGGCAGCTTAAATTGGCCGACTTACATGGGCCATACTTCCCTAGCCACAGCAGTTGACATTGATTTTTGCACCCGGGCTTTGTGCCAATTAATTGAAAACCCCGAATTGAGAAAGCGGATGGGGGAAAATGCCAGACAAAGGGCAAGGGAAATTTATGATTGGAAAGTAGTAATTGCAGCTTACGAACAATTGTGGCGGGAATTAGCAGAAATTCGCCTTGGGGCACCAGAGTCAGCACCTGTAAAAGCCGGGAAGCCGCCTTATCCGCTGGGCGACGATCCTTTTCGGGTATTGGGTCATTATGCGACTCGAACTTTAAGCAATGAGATGATGCTGAGTTTAGGGCCGATCGCCACACCAGAAAATTTACAGCAGATACAGACAATTTGGTTTACCAGTTTTGGTGACGATCGGAGAATATCTGTTAGCATTCAGATGGAAATATTGGATACAATTAAGCAAGAAGGTACTGTCAGCGTGGGGGAAGTTATCAGACGCTACGTTAAAAACGAGCAAGAATTAGCATACCTATATCGGACGATGCTCTATCTAATGAAATTTGGTATCTTAGTTATTAGTCATTAATTAATGTAGGGTGTACGCTGCGCACAAAAAGACCCAATAATAAGCGCGCTAAAAACGACTTGTCGCGTAATTTATAAATAATATTGAACGCGAACTCAATAATATTTTTTCCTGAGTCATTTCTCTTCCTAAAAAACTATGCTTAGAAAATCTGCACTCTTAGAAATAATAGCTGGCAAGAATCGCGGTTTGCTGGCGACGGCTAGCGACAAACAAGCGATTTTAAGCGCGATCGCCCAATTGGAAGATTACAACCCCACACCACGCCCTGTGGAAGCCGCAGAGCTTTTAAATGGCGATTGGCGGTTATTGTACACCACCAGCAGCGCACTGCTGAATCTTGACGGTTTTCCCTTGGTGAAATTGGGTTCAATTTATCAATCTATCCGCGTCAAAGAATCTAAAATTTACAATATTGCCGAACTTTACGGCTTGCCTTACTTAGAAGGAATTGTCAGTGTGGCGGCGAGATTTGAGGTCACTTCGGAACGGCGAGTGCAGGTGAAGTTTGAACGGTCAATTTTCGGTTTAAGCAGGTTGATTGGCTATGAATCTCCAGTCCAGTTTATCAATGAGATTGAGTTGGGTAAAAAGTTCGCTGCTGTAGATTTCGGGTTCGATAGTCGCGAACAGCAGGGATGGCTGGATATTACTTATTTGGATAGCGATTTGCGGATCGGGCGCGGGAATGAAGGAAGTGTCTTTGTGTTGACAAAAGAGTGATTTTGTGATGTGTGATTAAGTGCGATCGCCACTTAACTCATTCTCAATTTATCTTTCCTTCATCCGCGTTTATCCGCGTTCATCTGCGGTTAAAAATCAAAAATATATCACTTTCGCAAACAATTCAATACTTACTAAAACCCTCAAATCCATAGCCGATACAAGCTTCAGATAGGATAACCGTTAAAACTTAGGAATGAAAATTTAATAACATCAGCGATGTATAATAAATAAATGAGTGAATATGAATAGGTTTATGTTTCGGTAGA